>CAZRMT010000011.1:0-26901 GCA_964601265.1 uncultured Christensenella sp. | reverse complement strand
CACCGTAAACTTTAAAGTTAATCCCTTACCCGTAAACGAAAGTTACGCCACTATGACGGTGAGCGATTACGAGGCGGTAAGGGCGGTTAATATAGACGAAGTAAAGTCGGGCATTGTCGCTACCGTCGTGTATTCGCCCGACGGAAAAAGATTAAACGAAAAAACTTATACTTTTACCTCATCCGAAATAGATATTGCGGGGAGCGGGTTCGGTCAGTATTCGGCAACGCTTGACGGAATAGGTAATTTTACGGGCGAAGTGACGGCGATTTTTAATATTTTGCAAAAGAAATTTAAAATCACCAAAGGTACTATGTCTCACGGCGATATAACTTTACCCTCGGAGAGCGTTTGCGACGTAACCATAACTCCCACGAAAACCCCCGTAAGCAATTACGTGTTCGTAAGGTACGTGGTGGACGGCACAAACCAAACGAGCGACAGTTTCGTTATGCCCGATAAAGATATTACCGTAACCGCCGTGTTCGAGGGAAAGGGTTGCGTGGTGTACTACTATTCTACTAGCGATACGGCGTACACCACTCAAAGCGTAAAATACGACGACAGTTATTCCTTACCCACTGCGCCTAGTAAGTCGGGCTATACGTTCGCAGGCTGGTCGCAAGATAAAAATAACAGCACGGAGTGGACAAGCGGAAATCAAAAGTGCCAAGGCGATAAATCTTATTACGCCGTCTGGCAAAAGGTTTGGACTTTTTACGATACTTCTTCGTCAACTAGTATAAATACGGTGAAGTATGTGTACAACGATACGACTACTTCTTATTCAAAATCTAACCCGTCGCTTTCGGGATATACTTTCCAAGGGTATGCTAATACTAATGCAACCGCAACGACCGTTTCTGCGGGAAGTTCGTCAACTACCGTTTCCAACTCGTCAGATTCCACCGCCAAATTTTATGCGGTTTGGTTGCAAACGGGTTTAACGGAAAATAAAACGGAATATCCCACGGGGAGCGAAGAGGCTACTATTACCTATCACGGTAACGGAAATACGGGCGGTTCGACTTCTACTTCTAAAGTTAGTATAACCATAAACTATAAGGCGGTGTACCAAAGAACGTATAGTCGTCGCTATAATTACAATTTATCTTCTAATAGCGGACAGTTAGACGTGGGTACTTGGTCGCAAACTTCTAAGACCGAAACAAGCAGAACTAGGTCTGCCGTTTTAAACGATTGCGGATTTAATAAAACGGGATACAATCCATCGCAATGGGCGGAAGGTTCGACTAGCGGAACCAGATACGCCTTTGGCGCTACGTATACGGGAACGGCAACAAATTTTTACGCTATTTGGTCGGCTATACCTTATGCGGTTAACGTGTATTATTACTTAAACTATGGTAGTAGACAAACTTCTTTAAGCGGAGTCAGTATAGAGCTTGCCGTAAACGGAAGCAGTATAGGGTATAATGGAAGTTATTCCACAACGCTCGGCTATGATACGACGATAGGTATTTTGAACCTTACGGACGGAGGATATGCTTGGCAATACTTTAAGATAAACGACGAGTATTATTCTATTTACAACAGCGCGTCGGATAGCACGTATAGAGTAAAAATTACGGGTGCGACCACGATAGAAGTTTACTTGTCGTCAAAGAGCAACATTTCAACCGTAATTGAGGGAAAACAAGTTAATAGGTCGAGTATTTATAAATCGAGCGAGCAGGTTAGCGGGTTCGATGCGGGCGGAGTGAGGAATCTCTCGGGTGATTTTTATATGGAAATGTACTTAACTAATGTACAAAGTGGATTAAATACAAGCTCGACAACGTGGGGTGATTGGTGTTGGAGAACTTTCGTGTTTGGAATGTACGACTCGTCTGATATAAGTAAATATAGGTTTGTACGTACCGATAACTGGTCTTGGACTAGTAGTGGTTGCGGAACTTGGGTTAATGAAACTACCGAGGGACAAAGAGATTCCTCTAACTGGTGGGAGCCTACTGACGGAAGCACTGTAAGAGGTTGGTATTCTAGTGGAATGACGTTTGATATTCGTATAACTAAAGTAGGTACGACTATGTATGTAGTCTATCATATTTACACCGCTTCGGGTAAATGGTATAGGCAATACTACAAGTTTACGGGTTTGCCGACGAGCCTAAGTATGTTTATTTCTTCCGAAGATGCAAGCTTCTATGTTCAACAGATTAGAGTAAGCGCTTCTAACACAAACTATTCTGTAATTCAACCGTTAAATGCAAATTACGGTAGAGGTAACGGTTGGAATCCGTTTGACTACGGTAATTTGTTCGATATAAGCAACGTTACGGGCGACTTTACCTTTAAAGCGAATTTTACTATGGACGCAATGCAGAATAGCGATACGAATGCTTCTGCTACGGCTCAAATGATGGTTTACAAGAAAGGGGATTATTCGACTAGGCTTGTTTGTCGTTACGACTGGTATATTTCTAACGATAAGTCGTTTACGTCAGGAACAACGCAAATTTGTAACGGTGTTGCGAACTTATACAAATGTAATGGTACTGCGTATGATTGCACTGCTGATTACGGAGGTTTTTATCAATTCCAAGCAAACGACGACGGTTGGAAAACGCCTTATAAAAATATAGTGGATTATGCAACTTGCGACGTGGAAGTCGTTCGTAGCGGTAGCACGATTACTATAAAAATGTGGATTCTTCCTTCGGGTTCCTCGCAAAGGTACGTTGTATGGTATACGGCATATGAGTGTCCTACTACGGCGCTTGGTTTAAGAATAGCCGAGCAGTCTACGACTTATACTATGAACAGTTACTCTTTAACTTAATACGAAACGGGCAAACCTTTAATCGGTCTGCCCGTTTTTATAATGAATATGAATAACTAAAAATTGCGGTTATACAATTTGTATAATCGTTCACGTAAGTGTATGAGCTGTAGAGGATAGCAGGAAAGGATTGCCACAGCCGTTTACAACGGCTTCGCAATGACGGGTGGCTTAGCCACTTTTGTTGGTGGGTGTATCTCTCGTACAAGCCGTTGTACGTAACTCTCTATATAAATTGTCATTCAGAGGTTTGCGGAAGCAAACCGTGGGAATCTCATCCTTTAAATACTTGCTTTCGCTATTGATTTACTTGTGTTTTTTTGGTATAATAATAGAAAAAAATACGGTGAGGGTTTTATGATTAGTTATAAAAAACTATGGAAACTTCTTATAGATAAAGATATGGGCAAGTACGAAATGATTAAATTGGCAGGGTTAAGCCCTTATACGCTTAATAAGCTTAATCATAACGAAAACGTAAATGCGGAAACTCTTGCAAAAATATGTAGGGCGCTACGTTGTACGTTCGACGACATA
The DNA here is from genome assembly GCA_964601265.1 of uncultured Christensenella sp. Lineage (GTDB taxonomy): Bacteria > Bacillota > Clostridia > Christensenellales > Borkfalkiaceae > UBA4675. The sequence goes on along the minus strand of CAZRMT010000011.1, from coordinate 23,561 downwards.
ATGGAACTTGCGGAGGGTAACAATGGCTGACGAACTTCAATTTGTTTTATATAATATAGACCAAGAAGACGTAAAAGTAAAAGTTGCGATAAAAGACGAAACACTTTGGGTTACTCAACGCGGTATGGCAGAACTTTTTGGGGTAAATATACCCGCTATATCAAAGCATTTAACCAATATTTACGAAGAGGGAGAACTGTTGCAAGAAGCAACTGTTTCCAAAATGGAAATAGTTCAAACCGAAGGAACTCGTCAAGTTTCTCGTGATATAGATTTTTATAATCTTGACGCCGTGATTTCAGTCGGTTATCGCGTAAACTCTCATCGTGCTACGCAATTTCGTATTTGGGCGACAAAAGTATTAAAGGAATTTATCAAAAAGGGCTTTGTTTTGGACGACGAACGCTTAAAACAAGGCGAAAGGGTTTTCGGCAAAGACTATTTCCGTGAACTTTTGGAAAGAGTTCGTTCTATTCGAGCCAGCGAGCGTAGAATTTGGCAACAAATTACCGATATTTTCGCCGAGTGCAGTATCGATTACGATAAAAATTCTACTATCACGCAAGAGTTTTACGCTACCGTTCAAAACAAGTTCCACTATGCAATAACGGGGCAAACCGCCGCCGAAATAGTCTACTCAAAAGCGGATAGCTCCAAAGAAAATATGGGGCTTACGACTTGGAAAAATTCTCCCGACGGCAGAATATTAAAATCCGACGTAACGGTTGCTAAAAATTATCTCGACGAAAAGCAAATTAAAAAGTTGGAAAGAACGGTTTCGGGGTTTTTCGATTACGTCGAAGATTTAATGGAAGAAGACCACGTTTTTACAATGCAACAATTTGCGGAAGCAATCAACGCTTTTTTGGAGTTTCGCAAATATAAAATTTTACAAGGCAAGGGCACCGTTTCTAAATTAGACGCGGAACGTAAAGCAACGCGTGAATACGACGTTTTTAATAAAACACAAAAAATTACTTCTGATTTCGATAAAGAAATAAAAAAATTATGGAAAAAGAATATAAATTAAACTTCGAGTTAATTCCCGACGGGTGTTGGTATAGCAATTTAAGAACCCTTTTAAAGCCTAAAATGTGGGACGCGTTAAGAAAAAACGCTTACGCAAAAGCGGACGGGCGTTGTATGATTTGCAATAGAAAAGTTTCCCGTTTAGAGGCGCACGAAAGGTGGAGTTTCGACGAAAAAAAGAAAATACAAAAGCTTACCGAAATTATAGCCGTATGCCACGCTTGCCACAGCGTTATTCATATCGGAAGAACTCAACTTTTGGGCGACGAGGAAAAGGCGATAGAGCATTTTATGAAAGTTAATTCTTGTGCTTATGCGGACTATCGCAAAAAATTGGGCGAAGCCAACGAAAAACATAAAAGGCTCAACGAAGTGGACGAGTGGCAACTCGATTTAACCGTGTTAAAAGATATAATAGGTGATTTATGAAGATAGTAAAATGTACCTTTTATAATTACAGAAATCTTGACGGCGTAACTTTGCATTTTGACGAGTTGTGCAACTTTTTCGTGGGCGAAAACAATATCGGAAAAAGTAACGCGCTTTACGCGCTCAATATTATTTTTTCTAAAGAAGATTTTTCGGATAAAGACTTTTTTGATAAAGAACAGCCTATAATTATAGATTTTATCGTAAAAACCAAGGACAAAACCGAAAATATTTCTTCCGTTTTAAAAGAGTATCGCCTAATAAAAAACAGGGGTGAAAAAAAGAGAATAGTCGATTTTACGGGTAAAACGATTTCCGCATTGTCGCTTAAACGTATATTTATCGACGCCAACGAGAAAAAAACTTTGATTTCGCCGTTTATGAAAAACAAAATAAACGCAATGCTAAACAACTTGCAAGTGGTAAAAAGGGCGAAAAAACAAGAGGGCGATTTTTCGTTTATCGACTTTATCGGGTTTGACGAAAACGCTTTAAAGCGATACGGGTACACCTATTTTTTCGTTAAAAAGGTGATTTTAAAAATCTTGGGCGGACTTAAAAGGGGCGAAAGTCAAAGCAGAATAATTTTATTCGACCAGCCCGAAAAAAATCTTCACCCGTTTGCGCAAAAGACCTTAATTTCGGATTTGCTACGGATAGTTTCGGGTAAGGATGATGAGTTTAACCGACTTATAGACGAACTTTACGGCGTAAAACAGCTGGACGCACAGCTTTTTGCCGTTTCTCACTCGGATAGAATTTTATCCGAAAGATACGAAAGCATTATACGGTTTTTCCGTAAGGACGGAAAGGTTACCGCTAAAAGCGGTAGTGTAATAAAACTTAAAAAGGACAGTAAAATAGCCGTTGCGAAACAGCTTATGATGCAGTTTCCGTATTTTTCGCTTGCGATATTCGCCAAAGCCGTAATTTTGGTCGAAGGGGTCAGCGAGTACGGGGCAATGGCGGAGTTTGCCAAAACTATGAATATCGACCTCGACTTTTTAGGCGTTTTGGTAGTTAGCGCAAACGGAGAGGGAAATATAACTTCGTTTTCCTATCTTTTAGAGGCGTTCGGGATAAAGGTTTTCGCCGTTAAGGATAAGGACGTGTTCTCTCAAACGGAAAGAGGCGTTATTTATACCGATTACGTCGATTTCGAGGACGAAGTGGTTAGGCGTGCGGACCTCGGCGTTTTGGAGAAAATTCTCGGCTTTTTGGGATGCTCTAATTTAAGCGTGACTTCGCTTCCGCTGGAAAAGAAAAACGAAAGGTATAACTATCTTCCCTACAAACGCAAAAAACCGTTTACCGATAAAGATTTAAAGGACGTCAACGTAAAAAAACTAGCTTGCGTAAGCGTGCTGTCGGCTAAAAAGTCGGTTATTACGGGGAAAATTATAGGTAAATGTTTAAAGGAAGAACAAATTCCGTCCGTATATAAAAAAGTATTGCTGTCCGCCAAGGAATACGCAAACAAAAACTAAGTTAAAAGTCGGGCAAAGTATTTTTGCTAACGCTTGATTTTATGATATAAAAAATGTATAATTATTTAAAAAGGAGTATCGTTATGAAATCTTTTAATCAATTAAAAAAAGAAAGAACTATCGGCGTTCAAGTTAAACTTATCGTTTTGTGCGTTTGCCTTTTGTTAAGTTTAATCACCTACGTTATTTTAAAAGCGGGCGTAAAGAATTTTTACACCTACCCGAGTTTATTTTCGTTTGCGTTGTTTTTCTCGCTTTTCGGGGTAAGCTATTTGGTGATAACCATACTTAAAAAGGACGCTATTGCTTATTATGCTTCGGCATTAAGCATAGTAATAGGGCTTGTGTTGTTCCTTATCACCGCAAAAGTCAACGCTTGGATAATTATTGCGGTTGCGGTAGTGCTTTTAATTGTGGCGTTTTTGCTCGGTATGGTATTCTCCGCCGAGAAGTTAACTGCGCCTATGATTGCCAAAAACGAAACCGACGACTACAAAAACTATAAAGAAAGAAGAGCGGAAGCTGAAAAAAACAAAGAAGAAAAAAAGGAAGAAGAACTTCCCGAAATAAAATCTTATAAAGATTAAACATCTCGGATATTACATTAAAGGACATTTTATTATGGGTAAAAGAAATTTAACGTTGCTAACGGACTTGTACGAACTTACCATGATGAACGGATATTTTTTGAAAGGTAGAAAAGACCAAATTTCCGTTTTCGACGTATTTTTCAGGCAGAACGATATTATTACCTACTCAGTTTCGGCGGGGCTGGAACAAGTGGTGGACTACGTTTTAAACCTTAAATTCGAAGAAGAAGATATAGAATATTTAAAAGGTTTAAATCTTTTTGACGAAGGGTTTATCGAATATTTAAAAAACTTTCGTTTTACGGGCGATATATATTCCGTGCCCGAGGGAACGGTGGTTTTCCCCGGAGAGCCTATTTTAACGGTTAAAGCGCCCGTAATACAAGCGCAACTTATCGAAACGGCTATTTTGAATATGGTGAACCACCAAACGCTTATTGCAACGAAAGCGGCGAAAATCGCTTATGCGGCGCAAGGCGATAACGTTATGGAATTCGGCTTAAGAAGAGCGCAAGGACCCGACGCGGGTATTTACGGGGCGAGAGCTTCCGTGATAGGCGGTTGCAATTCCACTTCCAACGTGCTTGCGGGTAAAAAATTCGGTATTCCCGTAAGCGGAACGCACGCGCATAGCTGGGTTATGAATTTTGACAGCGAATACGAAGCTTTTAGGGCTTACGCCGATATTTATCCCGACGCAACGCTATTGCTTGTCGACACTTACGACGTTTTAAAAAGCGGTATCCCCAACGCTATAAAAGTTTTTGACGAACTTAAAAAGGCGGGACATAAACCGCTAGGGATTAGAATAGACAGCGGAGATTTGGCGTATCTTACCAAGCGAGCGAGAAAAATGCTTGACGACGCGGGTTATCCCGACACTATAATTTGCGCTTCGGGCGATATGGACGAGAGGAGCGTTACCTCCTTAAAGTTGCAAGGGGCGAAAATCAATTCTTGGGGAATAGGCACAAAGCTTATAACGAGTGCGGATATGCCTGCGCTAGGCGGAGTGTACAAGCTTTCTGCGGTGTTTGACGACGACGGCAACGAAATACCGAAAATCAAAATTTCGGAAACGACGGCAAAAATTACCAACCCCGGATTTAAGGGTATTTATAGAATATTCGACAGAGCGACGGGCAAAGCGGAAGCCGACTTAATTCATTTAAGAAGCGAAAAAATAGATTTCAGCAAGCCTTTAACCGTTTTTCACCCGATAGAGACTTGGAAAAAAACCACCTTTACTGATTACACCGTAAAGGAACTCACCGTGCAGATTATAAAAGACGGAAAACTTGTTTACGATATGCCGTCGTTAAAGGAAATTTGCGATTACTCGAAACGCTCCTTGTCGGGATTTTGGGACGAGTACAGACGACTTGACCAACCGCATTTATATAAAGTAGATTTATCGGATAAATTATATGAACTCAAAACTTCGATGCTTAATGAAATCAGAAAAGGTTAAACGACTGCTGTTTTATTTAATAGTAATTGCCGTAACCGTTTTTCTTGACCAAATAACTAAATATATTACCGCAAAATCTGGAAAGAGTTTTCGACTTGTGTCCGACCTACTTATGATAGTTCCCGTTAAAAATAACGGAATGGCTTTCGGTATGCTGGGCGAGTGGAAACACGCGCAAACCTTTTTTATCGTGTTTACGATAATTATTTTAATTCTCGTTACGATTTATTTGGTAAAGACCAAAAATAATTCTAAAACTTTGCACTCGGCGATTGCACTTTTAATCGGCGGAACGCTGGGCAATTTTATCGACAGAGTTATATGGAGAGAGGTGCGTGATTTTATTGCGCTCGATTTAAGAATTCCTATTTTACAGTTTAATTGTAACGTTGCGGATATTTTTATCACGGCGGGAGCGGTAGTGCTGTTCGCGTATCTTTTGTTCGTAGATAAAGACGCAATTTTCAGGAAAAAGAAAAAGGTTGTTTCCGTCGACGCTTCTATTGAAAAAGATACTGAAAATTCAGATGAACAAAATGGCGAAAATAGTGATAAAATACAAGAAAATACCGTAGTAAAAGATAACGGCGACACGGAGAAAAATGAAGATAATTTGTGATACGCCGTGTGAAAGGCTAGACCTATATTGTTCGCAAAATTCCGATATATCCCGTTCGCAACTGCAACGGCTTATAAAGGAAGGCAGTATTACCGTAAACGGCAAAACGGCGGTTTGCAAGCAAAAAGTTTGCTTGGGCGACGAGGTTGAAATTTTAATTTCCGAGCCTAAAAAACTCGATTTGGAGCCTGTGGATATTCCGCTAGACGTCGTTTACGAGGACGAATATTTTGCCGTGATAAACAAACAACAAGGCTTAACCGTGCACGCAGGGAACTGCTATTCCGCAGAGCCTACGCTGGTAAACGCCTTGCTTTATAAGTTGGATAAATTAAGTTCGATAAACGGCGTTATAAGACCGGGGATAGTGCATAGGATAGATAAGAACACTTCGGGCTTGTTGGTCGTTGCTAAATGCGACGAAGCGCATAAAAGTTTAGCTAAACAAATAGAAGAAAAGACTTGCAAAAGAACCTACGTCGCCTTGCTGGAAGGCGTTTTAAAAGAGGACGAGGGGAATATTTCCACTTATATAAACCGTTCGGATAAGGACAGAACCAAAATGGCGGTAACGGAAGAGGGCGACGGAAAGTTTGCTTCTACCGATTTTAAAGTGTTAAAGAGATATTCCGATTTTACTTTATGCGAGTTTAATTTGCGTACGGGCAGAACGCACCAAATACGCGTTCACGCAAAGTATAAAGGGCATCCCGTGGTAGGGGATAAAGAATACGGGTACAAAAAACAAAGGTTTAACTTAAACGGACAACTTTTGCATGCGTGCAAGTTAGAGCTTACGCACCCTGTTACGGGCGAGAGAATGACTTTTACCGCGCCTTTGCCCGATTATTTTAAAAAAGTACTCGATATTTTAGAAAACTTAAAATAGAGGTTTAAAAAAATTAAATAAGGTCAATAATCCTTTTCGTAAAAGCGAAAGGGATTTTTTTTATGAAAAAATGTTATGCGTTTATTCTTTTAATATTGATAGCTTGTTTTTGCTTCGGAGAGAGCGAACTGCTTTTTAAAACGGAGGGCGATTATATAATTTACAGAGGCAAAAGGGGAAGCGACGCTCAAATGATTTTTGCTTGCGGTTATGACGAGGCGTATTCGATAAAAAGAAAAATAACTTTATATTCGGGGGAAAGCGTGTCTTTTACGGGGAAAAGAGATTTGGCCTTTTATTTCGTCGACGAGTACGAGGGAAGGCTTGTGAAACAAGAACGGTTTAACGGTATAGAAAGTTACTATTATTATTCGGATAAAATCGACTTATATCAACTTATAGACGGACGAAAGGTAAATATTCAGGTGGTTTTCGACGGAGAAAAAACGAGCATAGGTTCACCGCTTATTTACGGGGGATATTAAAAAGGTACATAAAATAAAGGAGATTATTTATGAAAAAATCAGTAAAAACATTTTTTAAGCAGAACGCCTTTTATTTAATTTTGGCGTTGATAATTTGTCTAGGAACGGTTATAGGGGCTATAGCGATAGCGAAAAACAACTCGAAGTCCTCGCTTGTTTTTAACCAAATTTCGTCTTCCGAAGAAAGTTCTTCCGCTAGTGAAGAGAGTTCTTCTAAATCGGACGAGCCGACTCCTACTCCTACGCCTACGGTTATAATGTTTTCCGTTCCCGTAAAAGGGGGAGTTGCTTTTAAGGAGTTTACCGATAACACGGTTGTGTTTAACGAAACTTTGGGCAGTTACACGGGGCATATGGGCGTTGATTTTAAAGGCGAAGAAAACGCAGACGTTTTGTGCGCTTACGACGGGGTGATATCGTCTATCGAAACGAGTTATTTGTACGGAACGGTTATTACCGTCGACCACGGCAATTCCCTTTACACGACTTATTCTTCGTTAGAGGCGGACGAAAATCTTACCGTCGGGCAATCGCTTAAAACGGGCGACGTTTTAGGTCGGATTTCCACTACGCATAAGCAAGAGTATAAGGACGGAGCGCACTTGCATTTCGAGGTAATAGAAAACGGAGTAAAGGTTGATCCTTTTAACTATCTCGTATTAGACGAGGACAAGTAAAACGTGTGAACGGTTTAAACACGTGAGCATATCGCAAAAAAACGTTGAAAAATTTCACCAAGTGTTCATTTGTTACGTATAAATAAGCGTGCAGGCGAGGATTATGAAAAAAGGTTTAAGTTTGGGCGCAGGCGGAGTAAAAGGGTTTGTTCATTTGGGGGTTTTGCAGTACCTTTACGAACAAAAAATTAAATTCGATACGGTTAGCGGAACGAGTATAGGCAGTATAGTAGGGGCTATGTACGCCCTTAACTACACCCCTGCCGAAATGATGAGGCGTTGTATAGAAACGGGGCTTTACGATATTAAAAAACTTATATCGCTTAGGTTTGAAAATAAAGGTTTTAGCGGACTTATAGACCGACTTTTGGACGGAAAAGGTTTTAAGGATACCGTAATTCCGTTCGAGTGCGTCGCCGTAAACCTTTTTAGCGGAGAACAAAAAAATTTTAAAGAGGGTAATCTCGGTGTGGCATGCGCTTGTTCGTCTGCCATTCCGCCGTATTTCAGGGCGATAACGGTTAAGGACGAAACTTACGTGGACGGAGCGTTTATAGACAGCGTTCCCGCGGACCTGACAAAGGATATGGGGGCAGACCTTATATTGTCGGTGAACTTGTCTTATGCAAGACCGTATAATTATTCGAACAAAGCGACGTTAGATAAAATTTACCCCAAAAACAAAGTGCGAAAAGCGGACGTAACTCACCAGTGTTACGCCTATTCCGACGTGATAATCGAACCCGATTTAAGAAAATATAAGGCTTTCGGGTTTACCGATTTTAACGAGTTGTTCGATATAGGATATAAAGAGGCGGAAAAGATTAAAGACAAACTCGATTTGTTCAGATAGGGAATAATTGCCTTTTTCACGGCATACTTTAAAGTATGAAAAAAAGAGGGCTTGGCATAGTTACGGCGTTCGTAATTACCTTTTCGGTAACCTTTTTCCCGATGGAAATAATAAAAAGCGTATCCGCTACGGTGAAAAGCGAAAAAGGGGATATAGTTATAGACGCGGGACACGGCGGAATAGACGGCGGGGTTTCGGGCAAGGTTACGGGCGTAAAGGAGAGCGAACTCAATTTGGACGTGTCGCAAAAAATCAGTCGCAATTTAAAAGAAAAAGTCGTTTCCGTCGTTATGACGAGGACGGATGGCGACGGACTTTACGGGTTGCCCGTAAAAGGTTTTAAAAAACGGGATATGGCAAGGCGAAAGGAAATAATAGAGAATTCTTGTGCCGAGATAGTTGTTTCCGTGCATATGAACGCTTGCCCCTATCCTTATCGGCGAGGGGCGCAGGTTTTTTACAAAACGGGGAGCGAAAAATCCAAAGAGCTTGCCGTTTTTTTACAAAACAAGTTAAATCGTTTGCCCGAATACGTTAAAAAAAGCAATCCGCTTGCGGGGGATTTTTTTATACTTAACTGTTCGGATAAAATAGCCGTTTTGATAGAGTGCGGATTTTTATCCAACGAAGAGGATGAAAATCTGTTGCTTACGGAGCAGTTTAGGGAAAAGCTAGCCTTGGTTATATCGGACGGGTTGGCTGAGTTTTTGCTTGGAAAAGTATATTCGTAACGGAGTTTAAAGTCGGAACGGCGGTTCCGATTTTTTTCGTGAAAAAACGACTTAAAAACGATTGAAAAAAACCTATATATATGATATAATAATTTAAAATGTGATATAATGCCCGAATTGAGGACAACGGAGAAAAATTGTTCGATTTTGAAGAAAAGATAACTAAAGAGCAGGCGATAAATATGTCGCCGATAGTGTTAGCGTTTATAGGCGACGCGGTATATTCTTTATACGAGAGGGAAAAACTTGCGTTGGAGCGAGCTTGCAAAACGGGGGTTTTGAATAAGCTTACCAGCGAAAGAGTGTGCGCCAAGGCGCAAGCCAAGTTATCGGAGAAAATTTTAATCCTTTTAACCGAAGAAGAAACGGCGGTTTTTAAACGTGGTAGAAACGCAAAAAAACCTTCACGCAGTAAAAGTTGTTCGGTTGCGGAATACAACGTGTCGACGGGAATAGAAGCGGTAATAGGTTTTTTATATTTGACGGGGCAAGTAAACAGAATAAACGAACTTTTAAGTTTTGAGGAAAACAAAGATGAAAATTGAAGGAAGAAACGCCGTAGAGGAGCTTATAAAATCGGGCAAAACGGTAGAAAAGGTAATAGTACAAAACGGAATGAGGGATATGGCGTCGGTGAAGCTCGTATCGCTTATCCGTGCGGAAAAAATAAAATTGCAGTTTGCGGACAAGTCGGCGTTAGATAGGGAAAGTTCCTCTTCACGCCATCAAGGATTTATCGCTTTTACCGAAGAATATAAGTATTCTTCTACCGAGCAAATTTTATCTTCTTGCGACGAAAATTCGATTTTGCTCGTTTTGGACGGAATAGTAGACCCGCATAATTTGGGAAGCATAATAAGAGTTAGCGAGTGCGCTGGCGTTAAAGGCGTGTTTATCGGTAAAAACAGAAGCGCTTCCGTAAACGAAAACGTTATAAGAATTTCCGAAGGGAGCGCAAACCACGTAAAAATAGCAAAAGTCACCAACCTTAATTCGCTTATAGACGAGCTTAAAGAAAACGGCTTTTGGATTTACGCGTTGGAAGTGGGCGGACAAAACTTGTATAAAACCGACCTAAAAGGCAAAATCGCAATAGTGGTCGGCGGAGAGGACACGGGAGTAAATTCGTTGACGAAAAAGAAAAGCGACGTCGTGGTGGAAATTCCGCTTCAAGGCAAGGTAAACAGCCTTAATGCGTCCGTGGCGTGCGGAATAGCCGTATTCGAGGCGGTAAGACAAAGGAGCGTATGAAAACCGACGAACAGTTAGTCGAAGAGTACCGTAACGGTCAGCAAGAGGCGTTTGACGAGTTGTATTTACGCTATAAAAACGTAATTTTAAGGTATGCTCACAGAGTGTACTGTATCGGCGCCGATACGGACGACGTAATTCAAGAGGGAACGCTGGGGCTTGTAAAAGCCGTAGATAATTACAACGGTAAAGCTTCTTTTAAGAATTTTGCTTTTACTTGCATAAAAACCAACGTGATAAAAGCGGTAAAAAGGCTTTTGTCAAACAAAAATTTACCTTTAAACAACGCTTTGGATATTAACGAGTGTGAAAACGAGCTTAAAAAGGTTTTCGTTGACCCCGAAGATATAATAATCTTTAAGGAAAAGTTCGACGCTCTTTTGGAAAAGGCGAAAGAGGATTTATCGCCTTTCGAGTTAAAGGTTTTAGAATTGTTTATCGACGGGTATTCCTACGTGGAAATATCCGAAAAGCTGGACAGAAGTCCTAAAACTTGCGACAATGCGTTGCAAAGAATAAAAAGAAAACTGTCGGGAGATAAAGACTGATATGGGATATTTGGCGTTATATAGGCGTTTTCGTCCTACGACGTTTGATAAAGTAATAGGACAAAACCATATTACCACTACGTTGGTAAACCAGATAAAAACCAACAGAATAGGACACGCATACTTGTTTTGCGGAGCGAGAGGAACGGGAAAAACTTCTACGGCAAAGATTTTTGCAAGAGCTATTAACTGTTTATCGCCCGTTGACGGTTCGCCTTGCGGAAAATGTAAAAACTGTCTTGCGCTGGAGGGGGTAAACAGCCCAGACGTATTCGAAATAGACGCGGCGAGCAACAACAAGGTTGAGAATATAAGGGAACTGAGAGATAAAATCAGTTATCCGCCCGTTACGGGGAAATACAAAGTATACATAATAGACGAAGTTCATATGCTTACGGGCGAGGCGTTTAACGCGCTACTGAAAACTTTGGAAGAACCGCCCGCGCACGCGGTGTTTATTTTGGCTACTACCGAGTCGCATAAAATCCCCGCCACCATTTTATCGAGGTGTATGAGGTTCGATTTCCGTTTGGTGGACAATAACGAACTAGTAAAACTCGTGAGCGGAATTTTCGACGAGATAGGCAGAAAATATACGCTAGACGCAGTGAGGCATATAGCTCGTTCGGGAGAGGGGTGCGTGAGAGACGCCCTTTCGGTTGCGGAAATATGCGTATCTTTTTGCGACGGCGAAATTACCTTGGAAAAGGTTTTATCCGTTTTAGGATCAGCCGACGACAGCGTTTTGACGGAGCTTGCCGACAGCGTGCTTTCGGGCAACAGAGGTTATGCGTTGAACGTTATCGATTCTTTAATAAAAAACGGAAAAAGCGTAGGAACGATTTTTAAGGATTTAACCGAGCTTTTAAGAGAATGCGTTATATCCAGTACGTCCGACGAGAATTTTTTGGCGTTGCCTGAGGAAAAATATAACGAATTAAAAACGTTGGGAAATAAATATTCGGTTGCCGAAATTTTAAGAATAATGGAAATTTTGGCGTTCGCCGAGGGAGAAATAAGATATTCTTCACAACCGAGAATACTTTTAGAGACCGCTATATTAAAGGCTTGCACGCCGAAAGCCGATTACGATTTATCCGCTTTGGCTTTAAGGGTTGCCGAGCTTGAAAAACGCTTGCAAGGAGTGTTATCGGGCGATGGGAAAGCGGTTGTTTTGGAGCAAAAGCCGACGGAACCCGTAAAAACGGAAAATAAAAGCGTAACGGAAGCGAAAGAACGTTTTTCCGAAACGGTTAAAAAAAGCGAACCGATTAAGGCTACGCCCGAAAAAAGAGAAACGAGCTTGGGTAGCGTATCGGTAAAACAGAGCGTAGAAGATAAAAAGGTTTGGGGAACGGTGATAAGGGCGTTAAGAAGAACGAGCATTACCTTGTACGCCGTTTGCAGTGAGCGGATAGCCGAGGTTAAGGACGGAAAACTCATAGTTTACGCCGACGGCGAGGGCGATTACAATTTGCTCACCAAGCCCGACAATTTTGCGTTGCTTAAAAATACGGTGGAAAGCGTTTGTTCGCTTGAAACGGTTATTGCGGAAAAGAGCGAGCAAAAGAAAAAAGAAGAACTTGTAGACGAACAGTATAAGCAAGTTGTGGAACTGTTCGGAAAAAATAAAATAGTAGATTAAGGAGACACAAAAATGTATAAAGGCGGATTCGGAGGCTTCGGCGGAGGCAATCAGATGCAACAACTTATGAAGCAGGCTCAAAAAATGCAAGCCGAAATGGAAAAGGCTCAATCGGAACTCGAAGAAAAGGAGTTCGAAGGAACGTCGACGGGCGGATACGTTAAAGTCGTGGTAAGCGGTAAAAAAATAGTGAAAAGCATTACTATCGCTCCCGAAATAGTCGACGCAGACGACGTTGAAACGCTAGAAGATTTAATTATCGTGGCTCTAAACGACGCATACGGTAAAATCGACGAGTTTGTAGGCGATAACAAGCTTTACGGGGCGGGATTTTAATGAGCGTTTTCATTGAACCTATCGGCAAACTCATAAACGAGTTCAGCAAATTGCCGGGGGTAGGACAAAAAACGGCGCAAAGGTATGCCTATAAAGTTATTTCTATGACGGACGAGGAAGTGGAAACGCTTGCCGAAAGCATAATAAACGCAAAAAAGAACGTTAAGTTCTGTTCCGTGTGCGGTAATTTTTCCACAGAGGACGTTTGTCCTATCTGTAAAAACAGAAAGTCCGATATTATGTGCGTGGTAAAGGAACCGAAAGACGTAATAGCGTTTGAAAAAATAAACGAGTTCAACGGAGTGTATCACGTGTTGCACGGAACGCTTAATCCGTTGCAAAACGTAGGTCCCGACGATATAAGAATAAAGGAACTTTTACAGCGTGTAGCCGGCGGAGAAGTCAAAGAAATAATAATGGCGACAAATCCCGACGTCGAGGGGGAAGCTACGGCAATTTACATAGCTTCTTTGGTCAAGCCTTTAGGCATAAAGGTGACTAGACTTGCAAACGGTTTGGCGGTTGGCACCGACATAGAGTACGCAGACGTAAATTCGTTGTCGAGGGCGTTATCGGGCAGGCGTGAAATTTAAGGAGAATTTTATGAAAATAGTAATAGATACGTGCGGAGGAGATAAGGGCGTTAAAGAAGTTGTTACGGGCGCTATAAAGTCTTTAAAATTTAAAGACGATTTCAGCGTGGTTTTATCCGGTCCCGAGGGCGAAATAAACGAGGCTTTGTCTACATTGACTTACGATAAAGACAGAGTGGAAGTTTTGGCGAGTACCGAAGTTATTACTTGCGAAGACGCACCTATGGAAGCTATCAGAAAAAAAACGGATTCTTCGCTTATAGTGGCGTGTAAATATTTAAAAGAGCAAGAGGATGCAAAAGCGTTTGTGTCTACGGGGTCTACGGGAGCGGTTCTGGCGAGCGGGATTTTTAAAGTGGGCAGAATAAAGGGCGTGTTACGTCCCGCGCTTGCACCGTTAATTCCGACTCACACGGGCGGAAAGGTTATGCTTATCGACAGCGGAGCCAACGTGGACTGTAAAAAAGAAAACTTGGTTCAGTTTGCGATAATGGGTTCGGCGTATATGAAAAAAGTCGAAAAGATAGAAAACCCGAGAGTGGCGCTTATTTCCAACGGAACGGAGGACAAAAAGGGGTGTGAACTCACCAAAGAAGTCTTTAAGCTTTTAAGCGAAAACAAGGATATAAATTTCGTCGGCAATATGGAAGCAAGGGATATGGTTTCGGGCAAGTACGACGTACTCGTTGCGGACGGCTTTGACGGAAATATCGCTTTAAAGGCGTTAGAGGGCGGAGCTAAAACCGTTACCACACTTTTAAAACAAGGAATAAAAAAGTCGTTTTTTGCTAAAATAGGTTACTTGTTCTTAAAGAAAACGCTTAACGGTATGAAAGAAAAAATCGACTTTAACAAGATAGGCGGAGCCGTGTTTATGGGCGTTGAAAAAATTATGATTAAAGCCCACGGGGCGTGCGATTCGGACTGCGTTGCAACTTGCATAATGCAAGCGTATAACGCCGTTAAAAACGACGTTGTCGGGTGCGTTGCGGACGGCATAAACGCCTTGGAAGGATAATATGGGTATTTTTGAATTGAGCGAGGCGGAAAAAACGCTAAACTACGTTTTTAAAGATAAAACTTTATTAAGAACGTGCTTTACCCATTCTTCCTATTCCAACGAAAACAAGTCTTGCGCAAGTAACGAGCGATTAGAATTTTTAGGCGACTCGGTGCTTGGGATGGTCGTGGCGGAATTCTTGTTTTTAAGGGATAAAGAGTATAGAGAGGGAGTTTTAACCGCTGAAAAACAAAAATACGTTTCTAGCGTTCCGCTTTCCGAAACGACTAAAAAGTTAGGGCTTAACCGTTTTTTGCTTTTAGGAGCGGGGAATAAGTTCGACAAAGACAATAAAAACATTTGCGAAAACTTATACGAGGCGGTAGTCGGAGGTCTTTATCTCGACGGCGGTATGGACGTTGCCAAAAAGTTTATATGCGCAACGCTTTTAAACGATACCCAAAAAGAAAAAAAGGTGTTCGATTATAAAAGCGAGCTTCAAGTTTTTACACAAAGAAATAAAATGGGTATTCCCGTGTACAAAACGCTTTCGGAAACGGGAAAATCCAATAATCCGCTGTTTAAAGTGGCGGTGTTTGTAGAAGGAAAAATGATAAGCGAGGCTTTCGGCAATAAAAAGTTGGTGGCGGAGCAGTCTTGCGCTAAAACGGCGTTGGAATTTTTTAACGGCAAGAAAAAGCGGAAAGACGATAAAACAAAAAATAACGTAAAAGGGTTTACGCCCGACAAACGGAAAAATAAAAAGGGGAGCCAATAAAGTGGGACTTACAAAAATTGAACTTATAGGATTTAAATCTTTTGCGGATAAGGAAACCATACTATTCGAAAACGGCGTTACGGGAATAGTCGGACCTAACGGTTGCGGTAAAAGTAACGTTGCCGACGCAATAAAATGGGTAATAGGCGAAACGAGCGCAAAACAACTTCGCGGTTCGAGTATGACGGACGTTATCTTTAACGGTACGGAAAACAGAAAATCCGTTTCTTCTTGCGAAGTTAGTTTGTTTTTCGACAATAAAGACGGAGCTTTTAAACAACTCCCGTTTGAAGAAGTTATCTTTACGAGAAAGCTGTATAGGGACGGCGAAAGCGCATACTTTATCAACAGAGAACAAGCGAGATTAAAGGATATTATAAACAACCTTCACGACGTAGGTATAAGTAAAGAGGGTTATTCTATAATCGGACAAGGAAAAGTTGCCGATATTATGTCGTCTAAACCCGAGGACAGAAGGGCGATTTTCGAAGAAGCGGTTGGAATAGCAAAGGCGAAAAAGGATAAAATCGACAGTGAAAGAAGCCTTGAAAAAACGAGAGAAAACATTCGTCAGCAAGCGTTGAGGGTTGCGGATTTAGAAAAGCGTTTGGCTCCTAAAGCCGCCGCCGCAGAAAAAACCAACGAGTACAACCGTTTGGCAAAGGAATTAAAATTCCACGAAATAAACACGTATATTTATAACTACGAAAGCGCAAACGGTAAGCGTGAGGTTATCAATAAAAAGATAGACGAAATAAAGGAAGAAATTTTCTCCTTTACTTCCGCTTTAAACGAGGCTCAACATAATTATAACGTACATAGCGCGGAGGCGGGTTCCGCGGACGGACAAATCGCCGAGCTTAACGCCGTGATTTTGGATAAAACGGTAGGCGTTACCAAAAGAGAGGGCGAAGCGCAAGTATTCAACGAGCGTATCAGCTTTTTAAAGACGGAAATCGACCGTTTAATAAAGGAAAACACTTCCGCTCGTTTTTCTATCGAGAACTTAAATGCGGACGATAAAGAGTGCGACGAGAGAAAGAAAGAACTCGAAAAATCAGTCGCCGATATTTCCGAGCAAATTTCAGCTTTAAATTCTGAAATTTCGGCATTAACTCTGAAAATAGACGAGGGCGAAATGGAACAACTTTCCGCCCACAACAAGGCGTTGGAAAGCGCTGAAAACCTAGCCAAGGTTATGCAGAGTTTAGGTTCGCTGGAAGCCGAACAGAGCGTTATTTCCGAGCGTCAGAAAGAGGTT
The DNA here is from genome assembly GCA_964601265.1 of uncultured Christensenella sp. Lineage (GTDB taxonomy): Bacteria > Bacillota > Clostridia > Christensenellales > Borkfalkiaceae > UBA4675. Next base: position 6,889 of record CAZRMT010000011.1, on the reverse strand, counting down.
ATCCAAAAACTCAACGAGTTAAAGGAAAAATATAAACAGACGGTATTTTCTAAGGAAAAGTGCGAAACGGCGCTTAAAGAAAAAGAGGAGCTTTTGGCTCTTTACAAAGATAAATGCGACAAAAAAGAGCAAGAAATTGCCGAAACGGACGATAAAACCGAGGCGTTGTCGGAAAAGATTTATAATCTTAATTCCGAGCTTTCGGCGCTTCAATCCAAGTACAACGTGTATCAACGCATAAAGGATTCTTACGAAGGATATAACGGCGTTGTTCAGCGTGTTATGAAGGACGCAACGACTAATTCTTCGCTTAAAAACAAGATAAAAGGGTTGGTTGCAAGCGTAATCAATACCGAAAAAGCGTACGAAATAGCTATTGAAACGGCTTTGGGCGCGGCGGCGCAATACGTAATCACGCAAACGCCCGACGACGCTAAATACGTTTTGGAATATTTAAAAGTCAACAAAATAGGTCGTTTGACTTGTTTACCGTTAAACAGCGTAAAGCCGAGATACGACGCTCCCGAAACGAGAAGCGCAAAGCGTGAAAGAGGAGCGGTGGGACTTGCTACCGAGCTGGTTAAATTTAACGACGAGTTCGCGCCCGTAGTTCAACATTTGCTTGGCAACACGCTTATCTGTCAAGACAACGACAGCGCTTTAAGAATTGCAAAAACCTATCGTTTCGGTTTTAAAATAGTAACGCTCGACGGACAAGTATATAACCCCAACGGAAGTATGACGGGAGGTTCGGTAAAACAAACTTCTTCTGGACTTTTGTCTGCGGGGCAACAAGTGGGCGATATAGAAAAAGTTTTAGGCGAAAAGAGCAGGCTTATGCTCGACCTTAAAAAGCAAAAAGACGCTTTGGTCGAAAAGAGCGACAGACTGTTTGAAGAATTGAACGAACTTAACTCCAAGTCGTCTACCGTAAAAGGCGAAGTAGCTTCTTTAAAAGAACAGCTTGCGGGAATTTCTTCCGTATACGAAACGATAAAGGCGGATATAGACAGCTATACGGAAGCTTTAAAGATAGTAAACGAAAAGCTTTCGGGATTGAGCAGTCAATACAGCGACGCAAGTAAGGGCAATAAAATGTTGTTAGAGGAAAGGAACGCTATTTCTTCCGATTCTCAAAAGCAAAAAGAAAACTTCGACGCATTGAAACGCCAAAAAGAAGAGCTTGTCGAAAAGCGTACCCTTTTACAAACGGAGCTTGCGGAAAAGAGACAGGAGCTTATCAATATAGACGGCGAAAAGAAAAAAATAGCGTTGTCCATAAAGGGCTACTACGAGCAAATAGAAAAGAACAACTCTTTAATTGCCGTCGACAACGAAAAGATTTCTTCCGCTCAAAAGGACGCAGACAAAAAAGCGTTGTCGGAAGAAGAACAAGCGGAAATAGATTCTTTGAAAAAGGAACTCGAAAAACTTACCGCAAGAAAGAACGAACTCAACGAACTTATTCGTCAAGACGAAGAAAAGAGAATGTACTTAAACGAGCAGATTAACGCTTTAAACGAAAAGAGGCACGCTCAAGAAAACGGACTTATAAAAATAGACTCCGATTTAGAGTTCTTGCAAGAAAAAGTATATTCGTCTTATCAGCTTGATTACGAAGAATGTAAAGAGTTTAAGGCGGAAGAGTACAACCTTGACGAGGGCGCGCAAGAAATGAAGCGTTTAAGGACGAGAATAAACTTTTTAGGTCCTATCAACCCCACCGCTCCCGAAGAATACGAGGCGGACAATAACGAGTATTTAACGCTTCTTGCGCAAAAAGAAGATATGGAAAAGGGCGCCGACGATATGGATAAGGCGGTTAAGATTTTAACCGAGGACTTGCAAAAGAAATTCGATAAAGGCTTTGCTCAAATCAGAGAATACTTCAAGACGATATTCAAAGTAATGTTCGGCGGAGGCGACGCAGACTTAGTCGTTGAACCCATAGAAGAGGGCGAGGACCCGTTGGACGCAGGTATAGAAATAAAGGCTCAACCTCCGGGAAAATCGTTAAAGAGCATAAGCTTGCTTTCGGGTGGAGAACAAGCGTTGACGGCTATTGCGATATTGTTCGCCATTTTAAAACTTCGTCCGTTGCCGTTCTGCGTACTCGACGAAATAGAGGCGCCTTTGGACGACGCAAACGTGGCAAGGTTTGCAAATTACTTAAAGAAGTTCTCCGAGGATACGCAGTTTATAGTTATAACGCACAAAAAGCCGACTATGGAAAGAGCGGACGCATTGTACGGCGTAACTATGCCTGAAAAGGGCGTTTCCAAAACGGTTAGCGTTAAAATTACCGACGTTGACAGAATGGGACTTAATAAATAATTTTCAGCCACTCTTTTTAGGGTGGCTAAAATAAATCGACTTATAGAAGGGTTTTTATCGGTATGGGATTATTTAAAAAGATTTTTTCGGCATTAAAGAAAACGAAAGATTCGCTAGGGGCAAAGCTTTCGGCGTTGTTCGGTTCGGGGAAAATCGGAGATGAGTTTTACGAGGAGTTAGAAGAAATTTTAATTTCTGCGGATATATCGCTTAACACGGTAGAGGCGATAGTAAACGACTTAAAAGACGAAGTCAAAGAGCGTAAAATTAAGGATAAAGACGAGGTTACCAAAGTTTTGAAAGACCTAATTAAAGGAATTTTCGAGCAAACGGTAGCCGAGGAAATAACTACGCCTGCGGTTATTATGATGATAGGCGTAAACGGAGTGGGCAAAACCACTACGGTTGGAAAACTTGCCAAGTACTTTTCGAAACAAGGTTTATCCGTTACCGTTGCCGTTGCCGACACTTTTAGGGCGGCCGCGGGCGACCAACTCACCGTTTGGGCGGAAAGAGCCAAGGTAAAAATCATTAAGCAAGCGGAGGGTAGCGACCCCTCGGGCGTGGTGTACGACGCAATAGACAGTATGAAAGCCAAAAAAACAGACGTGCTGATAATAGACACGGCGGGCAGACTTCACGTAAAGGCAAACTTAATGGAAGAACTTAAGAAAATGGCGAGAACGGTAGAAAAAAATTATCCCGAAGCTAATTTTTATAAACTTATGGTGTTAGACGCCACTACGGGACAAAACGCCGTAAATCAAGTAAAAGTATTCGACGAGGCGGTTGGGATAGACAGCGTTGTACTTACCAAGCTTGACGGAACCGCAAAGGGCGGATTTGTAGTAGGATTAAGCTTTGACGAGGATATTCCCGTGAGTTTTGTGGGGACGGGCGAAACGATAGACGATTTAGAACCGTTTGACGGAGACGACTATACGGAGGGTTTGTTTTGACGTATAAATACGAAACTCATTGCCATACCGATTCGGGAAGTTTTTGCTCTCGCATTTCCGCCGAAGAATTAGTCGACCTATATATCGCTAATCATTATAGCGGAATATTTATAACCGACCATTTTTTCAACTGCCCCGCAAGCAAGGCGTATGCAAAAAATTTAACGTTCGAACAAAAGACGGACGAATTATGTATCGGGTACAAAAGAGCGAAAGAGTACGCAAAGGGTAGACTTGACGTGTTTTTTGCTTTTGAATATTACTATAAGGGTACAGACTTTTTAACGTTCGGTTGGGACGGTGAAAAAATTAAAAAGTTAAAAGAAATAGAAAAATTAGATACGAACGACTACATAGATTTTGCAAGAGATAACGGGGCGTTCGTGGTTCAGGCACACCCCTTTCGCGAGGCTTATTATATAGACCATATAAGGCTTTTTCCTAAAACACCCGCTGTGGAAACGTTTAACGCATGCAGAACGGAGTCCGAAAACAGACTTGCTTTATTTTACGCCGAGGAAAAGGGTAAAATAATTACGGGCGGAAGCGATTTGCACCACGCCGAACAAGAAATTCTATCGGGTATGGAGTTTGAAGAAAAAATAACCGACGTGAAGCATTTTATTTCGCTTTTGTCGTCGGGGAAAGGTAAAATAATAAACCAAAAAAACGTATTATATAAGTAGTCGTGAAGAGTTTTTAAAAGCGGTTTATTCGTTTTGCGATAATACGGAATATTCCGTCAAAAAATAAGGGAGGCAAAATATGCAAAAATTAAAAAGATTTATTAGTCTTTTATGCGTTTGTTTTATTATGGCGACGCTTACGTTTACCGTTTCGTGTAAAGACGACAAGGTGAGCTGTGACGAGGCGTTTAAAGTGTTAAAACAAAGTATGCTGTACACGAGCAACGTGGAAAACTACGAAAAGGGTTTTACTTGCGAGTGGTTAGAGTCTGACGAGAGCGTTTCAACGCTAATCGAAAGTAAAAGCGATTTGGGCGATACGAACCCCGACGGCGAACCTTGGGCAAGCGAGGACGCAAAAAAGGCGTTTTTAGACGAGTATAGAGGGGTGTATGAAGATTCGAAAAGTTTTAGCTCGTACCTTGATAAAGCTTCTTACGATTTGGTAAACGAAAAAGGATACCTTATCGAAAAAGAATATAGTGCTGAAACTTTTGATTATGAGGTTTATGCGACGACGCTTTTCCAAAAAGAAAGCGACGGAAAGTATTATAAGTATGACGTTGAAGACAATAATAAATATCTTGCGGATAAAGATTTTTATATGATTGATTTCAACGATTATATTGCCGACGAACTTGCAAGCGACGAGTATTTAAACGAGTGCGATACTTGTAATGACTTTACGGATATGTTGAAACAAGGTATTGAAGAAGAACTTGACGAGTTCGAAACGAATATTACCGTCAAAGCAAAAGCGAAAAAGAGTAAGGGCAACTACGTGTTAACCGTGAATTTGAACGTGGAAATAATTCTTTCCGACGAGTTAAAGGCGCTTACGCAAATAGAAGAAATGGAGACGGAATACATAGTAACTTTTACCTTTAACAAAAACTACGTAAAGGAAATGAGTGCGACGGGTAAAGAAACGTACGAGCAACGTTTTCCGATTAACGAAACCGAGGATTCGGGATACGTAACCGTAATAAGCACGGCTAACTCAAAAGACGTAAGTAAATTCAGTAACGAGTACGACGCAACCGATTGTCCCGTTTTGAGCGATTCGCAAGCTACGTATCGTGGCGGTATGCCGATAGATATATATTTTAACGTAAACGGTTATTACGTATCTAACGCGTACGCAACGGTTTATTGCGGAGAAGAAGTGGGCAATTTAAAACCGACGCATTTAAAAAGCGAGTTTAAAGACAATACGCAGTGGTATTTAGACGAAGAGTGTACTATTCCGTTTACTCAAACAAAATGGAGTTCTTTTTCGGACAATATCTATCTTTACACGAATAGCGAAAGCATTACTGACGGATACGTTTTCGTCGGGGCAACCACTTTGGACGAGAGTAGCTACGATTCGGCTGTGGAGAGTGGCTCGTTAAGTTATGATTATTATAATTACTACGTGTTAAAACTTAACGGAATGACCGCAAGCAATTGCAAGTACGCTTACGTAAACGGTACGAAAGTAGAGAGTGGCGAAGAAATAGTTTTCGTTGACGGACAGACGAATTACTTGATATATATCACCGAGTAACAACGTAACAATTAAAATCCCCGCTAGGATTTGTTTAAAATTCTAGCGGATTTTATGTGGTTGGAAGTAAAAATAAACACGGCTTATTTCGGTAAGCCGTGTATGTTTTTGTACGTTAAATTTTATCGAACGCATTAAGCCTTGGTAAAGGTTAAAACAAGACCGTCGTCTTCACAAACGAGAGTTCCGTCGGCTTGAATGGTGAACGTTTGGGGTTCGCCGTAGGAAATAGCCGTAACAACGTTGCCGTTTACCTCGTAAGTACCGCTTGTCGATGCGTTAGTGCTAGAAGAACTAGCTAACATTTCAAACGTTCCGTCTGCCTTAAAAATAAACGAAACGGTTCCGTTGCCTAACTCTCCTATCATTTCTTCGCCGTTATAAAGATAACTCGTTAAATTTCAAGTTCCGACAATGGAAGTTTCGGATTCGTCGGAAGAAGATGCAGAAGAAGTTACCTTTTTAAACTGCATAGACATAGTCATTGTGTAGTCGCCTGTCGTTTGGGTTGCCGAATAAGAAAGATATCCTTTGCTGTAAGAAAATTCTTGCGTTTCTCCTTCAATGGTGATAGCGACTCTCTTTCCGTTGATTTTCCAAGTTCCCGTTGCCGTTTCGCCGTCCATATCAGCCGTAAGAGTTTTGTCTTTGTTAAGTACGATAGTCATAGAATAGCCTATTTGTTCTAAAGCTTCTTTATCGTATTCGACGGAATTTTCGTCGTCAGCCATAGACATACTTACAATTTCATAGGTGCCTACAACGGTGCTTTCTTTAAGACCTTCGTCTTTACAGCCGACCATTGCAAAACATAAAATTGCTAAAATTGTTGCCATTAAGATAGTTAAAGTTTTTTTCATCTTAATAATCTCCTTAAAATTATTATGAAATAAATTCACATAAATCATTGTACAATATCGGGGGGGGGGTAGTCAAGCGTTTTATCGGGATAGGGAGAAAAAATGCATGACGGGCAGATATACAATTTCTTACGAAATTGATGATATACAACGCAAAGCGCTAATGATATGCAATGCTACCGCATTGGTGATATACAAGGCTCTGCTTTGGTAAAGGATACGGATATTATATAGCCGTTGTAGAGATAGTATGAAGTGGATAGTATATAATGAAAGGATTGCCACATTATGCAAGGCTAATGCCTTGCAAGTGAAGAAAGAAGAATGAAGAGTGAAGAGTTGTGGATATAAAACTTATATAGCCATTGACGCTTTATTATGGGCTGTGGTTCATAGCAGGAAAGGATTGCCACAGCCGTTTGCAACGGCTTCGCAATGACGGGAAGAAGAGAATTGAACGAAAAAAGACCGTTCAATAAGTATAGCTGTCCGACAAAAGCG
>CAZRMT010000010.1:0-29419 GCA_964601265.1 uncultured Christensenella sp. | reverse complement strand
TAGGGCTAATTGCCCGAAAATGAAAAACCACCAGCTAGGCTGGTGGATATTTATTCATTCTTGTATGTTTTATTGCTCGAGATAAATCGTGACTACCCAAAACAAACCGCTCTTTCTGTTCGGGGAAAACCCTTTTATCACTTAATTCTAAAGGCTTGCCCGACATACGATTTTTACTAAAACGTTGAAAATCAACACCCGTTCGTTTTTCTAAACCATATCTTCCAGCGTTTATTTCAACTAGTGCTTTATCTGCGTTTTTACCGTTTTCGTCAAAAATCTTAATAGATTTCAACTTTGCAACCGAAACGTGCTTGCTTGTTTTTGCAACAACTCTAATACTTTTTCTTTTGTCATTTTCTTTTACCTCGTAATTTTTACATCTCCCGAACGGGAAACACTCGTTTCCTCGTTTAGTTTTGTTTGGCGACAAGAACTTAATACACCTGCAGTGAGCATAACCGCTTTGTGGAATTTTACTAATAAGCAAAATATTTTTTGTTAAAATTAGTTGACTTTTATAAACTAATGCGGTAACATATGTTTACCTACTAATAAAAAAGTTACTTTTTTTTGGTCTCAACCTTACGGCGTGCGCACTTTATTCGTAAGCGTTGACTGCTTTTTTTTACCCTTTTTACCTTCTTTTATCTTTTGCAAAAGCGAATATTGATTGAGCTTGACTTTCTTGTATCGTATAAGACGATTTTTTAAAGTCTTTGATTTTAAATGGTTTGTTATCAACACTTAATTTGTAATAATGACAATAGACACCGCTAGGCTTGTTTTGTCCGCCAAATTGAAAAAACCTTAATTTACCATTACGGATTTTGTTTGACTTTTCCTTTTCGTATAAATGCGTAGTTCCGACAATACGGTCTACGTTATTGTTTTTTTGCTAAAAATTAGTTGACTTTATATAAAAAATAAATATATAATATCGTTGCAAGTGATAAGCGCTGTATAAAAATAATTTTTATATGGTTTATCAAACGCCACTTTTCATATCCGAAAAGTGAAAAAAGTTATTAAAAACTTTTTAAAGTGGTTTTTAGCCACTTTTTTTATTTGTGCACATGTCTTTTTTTATGTCACGCTCTGTTAAATTAAAAGGTAAGATATAATTAGTTCCATACATCATTTTTAACTACAAAATCCATATTTGGACTTGGTAAATCATATTTTCCTATTTTAGGATTATAAACAAAAGCTTTTTCAGAACTAACAACTTTAACACCCGATAATTATTTTTATATTTGCTAAAAATATTTAACATCAAAACACCTCTTGTGATAAATTATAAACGTGCCCTAGAGTCCGTAGGTACGGAAGCAATGGCATTGCGCATTGACAGGGAAGACCGCTTGGCACATTTTAACGTAGACTTCCCAATATTAATCGTCCGATTTTTGTCGGGCGGTTTATTTATTGTGTAAAAAAAAGAATGGTTGCCACCAACCATTCTTCTGCTTTCTGTATCCGGAGGTGAAAAGTATTACTTTCCGTTAACCTCCTTTTCTAAATTTTTGCTTAATTTTGTATACGTATAATCGTATTCGTTGTAGTCATAGTTGCAAAAGGTTAAATTTGGTTCTTTATCTTTTGCTTCTGTGTTGATATAAACAAGTTCGTTGATGAACAGTGCATTGTCAAGACGATTATTTATGTTATCAAAATTAATTTTTTGAGCTTCAAGATACATATCTTGTTTGTTCTTAAAGTAATTAATCTGATAGCAAATATCATATTCGCTAACATAGTCCATAGGTATAAAGTAATCTTTTATATAACTATTTAACAAAATGCACTTATCTAATAATGCTGAAACCTCGTCGTTGTCGTCTGGTATATTATAATTTGTCGCAACTATTCTGGTTTCTTCGTTATAATAATTTTTGGACATCGAATAAGATACATTTTCTTCGTCAAGCAATTCTTCTATAAAATCAATTACTGCAGTGTTGCTAACGTTTTGAAGTCTTATTAAAACCGAACCAACCCATCTAGATTTATTTTGTATACCTTTAAGTCGCTTAAAGTGCCTTATCCCAGATGCTGAGTCATAAAAATTAACGCTTGATTCTTCAGTTTCTTCGTAAGGTTTAGAAGATTTGATTGTTTTTTTGATTTCGTAATGATTTTCAACTTTAACGATTTCAAATTTAACGTTATTTGCTACAAAACAAGGGAATTTATCGGCCTTTTCATCGTTGGTTAAAATATGACAACAGATTAAATTGTGGTCGGCTGTTTTTCCGCCTTTACTTTGGGGAAGAATATGATCGACGTTCCAACCATATTCACTGTTGCGGTCATTGTAAGCACCTTTTGCAATCTCACGTCCGGTAAAATCTTTTACCTTAGTTTCTTTTCCAAATGATTTCCCCCAAAGACGCATTGCCGTTTCTCGGTTTAAATCCATAAATTGAGTTTGTTTCTTTTCCATTGATAAATATGGAAAGATACTTTTCGCCTCCTATGATAAAGTCAATTCAATAAAATCATTGACTAACCATAGGGTGGCCTATTGCTATAAACCTCAAAGGGTAATCCTCATAAATAGCATTACAGAAGATTAGTTAGTCGGCTTTCTTTGAAAGTGTTCAGTTTTATCAAATTGCAACGTTATTGTAACATAAGTAAAAAAAGAATTCAACTAAAAAACGATAAAATAAATTTTTAATTTTTTTTGTGCGAAACTACTTGATAATGTACCTTATTATAATAACCCTAAAGTTAACGGCTAAAAAAAGAGGTTACTTGGGTTTCTTTTTTGTCGGTTCGCTTTGACCGACATGGGTGAGCGTTCTTTTCGGCGTTTTTGTAGGCTCGCTTTTTTGATGGGCGAGGACGGGGTTGTTCTTTTCGGCGTTGCGGATTTTTTCTGCTAAAAGATTATGCCTTTTTATAAATTCGTCGGTGGCGTTGAATGTTTTTTTGGTTTTAGGCAACGGCGTATCGAGTTTTTCAGGCTCTGTTTTTGAGTTTTTGTTCTCGGGCGTTTTAAAAAATTTAGATAATTTACCCAAAACGGACAATAAAGAGTTGTTTTCGTTATCCATATTCATTCCTTTTTCGTAAAAATTAAAAAAAACGATTGATTATTTGATTTTTTTGGTATATAATAAATAAGTCTATGATTATCTTTTGTCTTATTCATTTATATGACGAAAGATCGAACAATTATTCTCAAAAGGAGATAGAGCTTTGAAGAAGTTTATAACAGTAATTTGTTTGGTTCTTTCCGCTTGCTTTTTACTCGGAGCATGTTCGGGTTGCAAAAGCAAAAAAGAAAAGAACTGGAAAGTAGAATACGTAGGAGGAGAAGTTTCCTCCAACGGCGGATTTGCCGTACAAGTGGGAGAATACTTATACTATATTAACGGTATAGAGGAATCTACTGCCGACAACACTTTTGGCGACGTAGTTAAAGGTTCGCTCATGAGAACGAAAGTTTCCGATTTGGCTAACCCCTCGGAAGCAAAGACGGAAGTCGTTGTTCCCAAGCTTTTCGCAAGCTCTTACTACGATACGGGACTTTGCATTTTCGGTGATTACGTTTATTACGGAACGCCTAACGACACGAAAGACAAAACGGGTAAACCGCAAAATACTTATATCAATTTCCAAAGGACGAAATTAGACGGAACTTCTACAAGTGATCCGATTGTTAAAATCGATAATATGGCGGTTGAATATAAGTTTATAAAATCGGGCGACAGCGTATATTTAATGACCGTTGAGGAAAACGATTCCGTTTATACTTTGACCGTTTATAATCAAAAGGGCGATAAGATATTTACCAGAGAAAAAATAGATTCTTACGTAATCCCCGACGAGTACGAAATAGATTACGTTTACTTTACCGACCTTGACGTCGACCAAGACGAAAACGACGAGAATTACGGAATATTATATTCTTATAAATTTGGCGAAAAAGAAGCTAAAAACGTTATAGTTGCAAAAGAAGGTTTGTCCGTATCGGGTTCCGATTTCGGTATGAGCGGTTGGACGTTTACTTTAACTAAACACGTTAACGGAATTTTGTATTTCACCATAACCGACGTGGAAAGCTCCGGAAAAAGAGTTTGCTACGTAAGAACGAGCGAGCTTGTTGCTTTTGCCGATGACGACGACGTAAAAAATCTTGCAAACGTTGCTAAAATAATCTCGGTCGGAGGGGAAAGCGTTGCCGACGTATTTAGCGCCGACTCCATTTACGTAAACGAAAACAAAATTATTTACTACGATGCCGATTTAGGTTTGTTTGAATTCGATCCTGAAAGATATGTAAGCGATGACGATTATAAAATCGGAACGGTTATAGCAAGCGATACGGAACTTAAAGGTTCTGAAATATCCGTACTCACTTACGATAGCGTAGGACAATACGTGTATTATACCGATAGCAGTTCTTATCTTTACAGAATAAGCGTTAAAGCCGACGGAAACGTAAAAGAAGGTCAACAAATAACTTCGGTTGCAATCGACAAAGATTGGTACGTTCCCGAAATTTTCGGCGACTACGTTTTAGTTGTGTTGGATAGCGATCCGTTTACTTCTTATGCGTACGCATTAGAGGTTGACGTAAGAGCAAAAGTGGCTTCTGACAACGCCGACGTGTTAGAGGGGATAAACGAAGGAACAACCGAATACGAAGAAAAGCTTGACGAGCTTGTAGAAGAGTATTTTAAAGGTTTTTCCGATAAAGAGGAAGACTCTTTTGAAGCGTTACGCGAAAAACTGTTCGGAAAGGTTACCAAGAAAGACAAAAAGACTTATGAAAGTTATATGTCCTCTAACTACAATAGCGACTCTTCGTCTAGTTCTTCAAATTAATTAAAAATTAAAAAGCTTGTGCTTGGGAGATTGAAAAATTTCCCAAGCATATTTTTTTGTCGTAAAAGAAGAGCTGAAAAGTAATAAGTAATAGTGAAGAAGTGGGGCTGTGCCGTTTAATGAAATCGATTTTTGCAAAATCGGTGAAATCGGTGCTGACGCTACAGATGAAATCATAGCCTTTGCTATAATGAAATCAAGACTAACGTCTTGGTAAAGGATATGGATATTATATAGTCGTTGTAGAGGTAGTATGAAGTGTATGGCACATAATGAAAGGATTGCTACAGCCGTTTACAACGGCTTCGCAATGACGGGAAGAGCAAGGCGGGGCGGTGCAAAGTAATAGGTAATAGTGAAGAAGTGAGGGTATGGGGAACGGTTAGCTATGATACGGAGAAGTTATATGAAAAGATATTGTATGAAAGTTAAAACGGGGGAAGATATATTTTTTTGCAAAAGTTGATAATAATATTGCAAAAAATGAGAAGATTATTGCTATTATTGTGATATAATTATTATGAATAGTTGTAAATATACTCTGAGGTAGTCGTGAAAAAAATATCTTTAATTCTATTGTGTATAGTTTTAATAAGTTGTTTGTTTGGTTGTTCTATAAATCAAGGAGCAACTCCTAAAAGCAGTGTTTCTTCGGAAGCTCAAAGCATTGAGGAAACTAGCGAAAACAACTCTGAAGATACGGACAAGGGAAGTAAAGATAACGACACGGACTCACAGAAAAAGGACGACGGGAATAAAAATAATTCGTCTAACGACGGCTGGGGAACGGATTTCCCGTTTTAATTTAAAAAGGAGAATGATTATGGAAAAAGAAAAGGAGCTTTTAAAGTTTGAGGAACCTACAATCGAGGTTATAGAATTAGAACAAAAAGACGTTATCACGGCAAGCGGTGAAAAGGGAACGACCGTTATTTGGTAATATTGTCGGGAGGGAGGTATGATAAAAAGTATCAAAAGGCTATTATTTGTTTTGGCTATTTTGTCGGCGATTTGTTTTTGTTTCACGATAAAAACTCCTGAGGTTAAAGCCGAGAACGCTCAAATTACGTTGGGCGGAAAAAGTATTGTCATATCCGAAGACGACTACTTTGTCAGAAGCGTTGCAATAAGGTTGGACGTGGACGAAAATAACGGTATAAGGTTTAAAACCGTTATTAAAAAGTCGTTGTATAACGAAATAGAAGACAATAAAACCGAGGCGGACGACGTCGTATACGGAATACTTTTAATTCCCGCATATCGTGTGGAAGGCGAAGAGCTTACCGTGAATACGGCAAACGTAACCAACGAAACGATAAAAGATGTTTTTAAAACGGTTTGGTACGATGAAATAGAGTATAAAGAGGGCTGTATTTACGTTTACGATATTCCGAGGGAACACCAGACCGACGACATTATGGTTAGATGTTACGTAGAAATTAACGGCGAGGTAGTATACTACTCTCCGAGCAAACAAATTTCTATGGCGGAAGTTGCTTATAAAGAAGTCAGTGCCTTAAACGACGGAACAAGCGTTTTGCCTACCGAAAGTAAAGACAAAGATTATTATATCGACCTTATTACAAAAGAATACCTTACCTATTACGCAACTTGTTATTACGAGGGGGAAGAAGTGGGTAAAGCCACTATTATATACGGCGAAAAGGTGGGTTCGCTCGATTTTACCAAAAAGGGACACAGTCTGCAAGGCGTTTACTCGGATAGCGGAAAGAGCGTTCCTTTTACGGCTACGGAAAAAGTGTTAAAAGGCGGAGATACTAGCATATACGCCGACTTTTCAAAAAATACGTATAAATTAAAGGTAAATTATTTACCTGCGACAAACGACGGGCTAGACCATTTTGTACAAGTCGTTGACAATTCCGTAAGCGAAAGAGAGGTTGAAAGCGTTGAGCAAGACGTTTTGTTCGGCGACAGCTACGATTTAACTAACCCCGTTTTGGACGGGTACTCAACCGTGTCTGCAAACGTTTCGGGTAGTATGGACGACGAGGGTAAGGAAGTTACCGTCTATTACACGAGAAACACTTATAACTTTACTGTTTCGCACCAAAATTCAAACGGAATTTTTAAAACCGAAACGAAAAGCGTGAAATACGGCGAAAGTTTATCGGGACTTCATTCGCAAGAAAACGTTTCTTCTATAATCGGCGTAAGTTCGACCGAAGTAAACAGTTATATGTCATCGTCCGACAGTGCGGTAACTTATACATATTCTTTTAAGTCAGACGTAGGTTTAAATGAGTTGGAAAAAGCAGAAAACGTTGCTATTTTTACTAAAAACGACGATATTTCCATAACCTATACGCATACGGGTTCAGATACGCAATTTGCAAGAATGTTTAAGATAGGCGACGTAATGATTACCAACGGCGTTATAGTAGTCTATACCGACACAAATCATACTACTCAAATATACCGTATAGACTGCGGACTTGTGGGTGACGGCGATAATTATAGTTATTCCTCTCTCGTTCCGCAAAACGTTACTTATAAATACGAGTTTGTTTTAAGAAGTTCGGGCGACATAGAGTGGTATAGAGAGGGCGTTAGAGTATTGCGTTTTCCGAGTTCTGCAAACTGTTCTACGGGCGATAAGACGGTAGCGTGGGTCGCAACCCATATAAGGGAGCAACTCGACAAATACGGAATAGAGGTTATGCACGGCGATTATATTGATCCTTATACCCAAATAACGAATATAGGAACGGTTTCAACCGTATCTATGAGGATAACGCCTAATTCTAACGTGGCTTACTTAAATTATGAGGTAAGCGGAGATTTGGCTCGTCCTAACAATGCTTCTTACGTTATTCTTGACGGTTATTCTACGCAAATCGACGTAAAAATGCCCGGGTATACTTATACCTCTACGGGGACTGTTACTAACGATAAACTTAAAGTCGTAGGCGGTAATACTTATACTGTTAATTACGTTCGTCAGTCGGACGGTATAGATTTCCAAAAAGATGATATAGATAGACATATCGTAAGAATAGGTCAGAATATCGGTAATACGGCTTACGTGTACGGGATAGATAAAATAGAAGGCAATTTTTATCTTGAATTCCACTTGCAAGATATTTTTATGATGATGAGCGACCATTCTTCGAACGACGTAAGCGTTACGAGAAGGACGCCTATCGTACAGATTACGGATTCCGGCAATTATGTACGTTGGAGAAGATTTTTTCTGGATAACCATACTGAAGCTTCTACCGGTGAAAACGGATTCGGCGATATAACCGTCTCTAACAATTGGTGGGGAACGGGTAATTTTAACGAATTATATAATAAGAGATTATCTTGCAATATTAAAGTTATAAGACAGAATTCGCTTATACAAATTACCTATTATATTATTATTGAAGGGCAAGACGGTTATTATTCGTTTAATTACCGTATGGAAAACGTAAATTCGACTGAAGTCAACGTAAGCTTAGACGCATACGATAGTGCTTTTAAGATAGATTGGACTCATTTGGAAGATAGCGTGTACGACGGTACTACGAAAACGCTAAATACACGACTCAACACGGATTCGCAAACGAGTGGATATTATGATTTTATATATGCTAGAGCGAATAGGTACGGTTCAAATTACGCGTGGAACAACTGGAGTGATAAAGACCACGTAAACGTTTATGGATTTAATATGGATTCGAACGGTAACGGTCAGTCTACGGGAACGGGAGATTTCGATTGGAGTTTTTCCTACTATTCTTGGGGTTGTGATGGGTTAGATGGTAGTTGTAATTGGGATCAGGCGAAATCAACTGCGCCTATATTGTTTATGTTGCAAAGCACTACGCCACCTAACGTACAAAAAACACCCGGATTAAATACAGTAAATGTGTACAATACCTACTATAAAGCTTTTGTGACTTGTAGCTACGATGCAATTCAAGCAGATTATTATGCGGGAACGGGGGAGAACTGGTTTATTGATAAGGTAGGGATAACGGCTAATCATTGGAAAAACGTAGATACAGAAGCCGATTTTGATACAAGTAGTTATTCGCCGCGTGAAATTTATTTTAGAGCGTACGTTTATTATAGAATAAAAAGAGTGGGCGGAACGGTTACGGTTACGCAAATTTACGTGCCGATAGCGTTAAGACACGAAGGCGATAACCCTGATAACATTAGTTATAACGATAACCAAACTCAATTTACAAAAACGGTTACTTTTACAAACGTTTATACAAACGGGAATTCGAGTAACGGTAATGCCGACTTATTTATTTGTATAGCCGCATTGCACGGCGGAATGGAATGTAGCGGTTCTTGGGAAGAGTTACAGGACACGGGCGACTGGAACGCTTTACAAACGAGAGTAACTTTTAAAAGCTAACGTAAATTCTTATATAATGATTATAGTTTAAAAATCAAACTAAACAAAAAGCATTTATCTGAACTAGGATAAATGCTTTTCTGTTTTGAATTTTTATAAGAAGTGTTAAGGATATACAATTATATAGTTGTTGTCCTTATTTTTTCTGTCACTCAGAGCCGTTTTTTTGCAAACGGCGTGGACCCTTTCATTATGTGCTGTATACTTCATAATCAAACTTTACCGACTATAAAATCGTCTATCATTTTTACAAGGATGAGATTCCCACGTCGCAACTAATCGTTGCTCCTCTGAATGACGGTTATTTGAAGCTTTTCCCCATTTCTTCCCGTCATTGCGAGCTTTCGATAGCAAGCGTGGCAATCCTTTCCTACTATGAACTACGGCTCATAATAACTCGTCAATGGCTATATAAATTTTATATCCTAAGTAGTACGGTAAAGACAAAAGCGACTAAGTCGCTTCTGAATGACGGTTTATATAGCCTCAATTATTTATTCTTCGTTATTCGTTAAAAAAGTCGGTCTATACGTCGGTAGGGGAGAACAACTTCTTTATTGCTTCGTATACGTGTTTAACGCCGACTAGCTCTATTTTGTCTTTAAACGAGGCGAGCGTTTTGGCGTTTGCGTACGGTAGAATAACTTTTTTTATTCCTCGTTTTAAACATTCGTTTACACGCTTGTCCGCTTGCGAAACGGCACGTACTTCTCCCGTTAAACCGACTTCGCCGAATATGGCGGTGGTTTTATTGAGCGGTTGTTCTTTAAAGGCAGAAGCAACAGAACAAATCACCGCAAGGTCGACGGACGGCTCGTTTAACTTTATTCCGCCCATTGCGTTTACGTAAATGTCTTGGTTGTAAAGCGGAACGAACGCTCTTTTTTCGAGTACCGCCAGCATAACTACGAGTTTGTTGTAGTCGATACCTAGTGGCATACGCCTCGGCATACCGAACACCGTTTTGGAAAGTAAACATTGTAGTTCTACCAGCATACAACGGTTTCCGCTTAAGGAGGGGGTTATAACGCTCCCTGCGTTTTTGCCTATTTCTTCCGAAATAAATATTCCGTCGTAATTTTTTACGCCGTAAATTCCGTTGTCTTTCATTTCGAACACGCCTATCTCTTGGGCGGGGCCGAAACGGTTTTTAACCGCCCTTAAAATTTTGCAGTTGCTTAAAGTTTCGCCCTCGAAATAGAGAACGGTGTCCATAACGTGTTCTAACACTTTTGGACCTGCAATAGTGCCTTCCTTGGTAACGTGACCGATAATAAACACGGTTACTTGCTTGCTTTTTGCAAAACGCATCAGCATAGAGGCGCATTCCTTTACTTGCGCCACGCTCCCCATAGAGGACGACAGGTTTTCGGTATATACCGCTTGAATGGAGTCCACTATTAAAAAATCGTATTCGCTTGCAACGTCTAAAACGTTTTCTATGCAGTTTTCGTTTATTGCCATAAAATCGGCGTCTTTTGAAATTCTGTCGCAACGCATTTTCAGTTGAGAACAGCTTTCTTCTGCCGAAACGTATAAAACTTTATGGTTTTTTGCAAGGTTTAAGGCGACTTGGGTTAACAGAGTGCTTTTTCCTATTCCGGGGTCACCGCCGATTAAGACGAGCGAGTAGGGAACTATTCCTCCGCCTAAAACGTCGTCGAATTCGTCAATTCCGCTCTTTATTCTCACCGTTTTTTCCCTTTGCACGTCCTTAACTGATATGGGGCGAACTACGGAAGAGCGTTTTAAAGGTTTGTCGCTACTAACGCTTTCGTCTATTTCTTCTATCAAAGTTGCAAATTTATTGCACCCCGGGCATTTTCCCAGCCATTGCGGGCTTACGTAACCACATTCGTTACACACGTATCTCGTCTTTTTATTTGCCATAATTACCTCAAAAAATCTGCTATGCTTTATTTGCATAGCAGACTGTTTTTTAATCTATTACGATATATTTTTCTCTTGCAGGTCCTACCGAAACGTACTTGATTTTACATTCGGTAAGTTCCTCTATTTTCTTTAAATAGTCTATGCAATTT
This sequence comes from uncultured Christensenella sp., assembly GCA_964601265.1. GTDB lineage: Bacteria > Bacillota > Clostridia > Christensenellales > Borkfalkiaceae > UBA4675. Next base: position 18,163 of record CAZRMT010000010.1, on the reverse strand, counting down.
TTCGGCAAGTCCGAAAGTTTTCTCGCTTTTGAAATATCTTCTTTCCAGCCTTTAACGGTTATATTGACGGGCTTACACTCGTCTAAAACGTCGCTGAAGGGGAATTCGTAAAGTTTAGTTCCTTTATAGTCGTAAGCAACGGTTATTTCGAGTTCGTCAAAGCCCGTTAAAACGTCGAGCTTGGTAACGGCTATCTCGTCTGCGCCTTGGCAACGAATTCCGTAGCGAGAAGCGACTGCGTCGAATGCGCCCACTCTTCTCGGCCTGCCCGTAGCCGCGCCGTATTCGGCGCCCGCTTTTCTTAAAGCTTCTCCTTTTTCGCCGAAATATTCGCTGGTGAAAGGTCCTTCGCCTACGCAAGTGGAGTAAGCTTTCATAATTCCGATGGATTTGTCGAGTTTAAGGTTGGGAACGCCTGCGCCAATAGGAGCGTAAGCCGCGATTGTGTTAGAGGACGTGGTGTAGGGATAAATACCGAAGTCTATATCTCTTAAAGCTCCGAGTTGAGCTTCGAACATAATCTTTTTACCTTGCTTTTCCGCTTCGTTGAGGAATAATCCCGTGTCGCACACAAAGTCGGCAAGTCTTTTTCCGTACGTTTCGAGGTAATCTACCATTTCTTTTAGTTCTAACGCCTTTTCACCGTATATTTGCGTAATGGTTAAATTTTTCCACTCCAAAATATCTTTTAGTCTTTCTTCCATTAAAGCAAGATTTTTAAGTTCGCCCATACGCAAAGCTTTTTTCATATACTTGTCGCCGTAAATGGGAGCGATACCTCTCCTCGTGGAGCCGTACTTTTTATCTTTTAATCTTCCTTCTTCCAAGCAGTCTTGCATAACGTTGTAGGGCATTATTATGCACGCTTTATCGCTTATTTTAAGGTTTTCGGGCGTGATTTTTACGCCTGCCTTGGTTAGGTTGTCTATTTCTCCGCATAAGTGCTTTAAGTCGATAACCATTCCGTTACCCATAACGTTGACTACCGTATCTCTTAAAATTCCCGACGGCAGAAGATTTAAAATGAATTTACCTTTTTCGTTTATTACGGTATGACCGGCGTTGTTTCCGCCTTGATACCTAACTACTACGTCGTAGTCGGACGATAAAAGGTCAACCATTCTTCCTTTTCCTTCGTCACCCCAGTTGATTCCGCAAATTGACGTTAACATATATTTCCTCCTCGGGTAAAGCCCGTTTTTTATCTCGTATTATTTAACGAAAGTGGTTCCCACCATTCTTATTTCGGCTACAAATACGTTTTCGTTTCCGAATACTTTTTTCATATAATTGGTATATACGCCGACTTCAGCGTCTGAAACGAACGCGATGATAGAGCCTGCAAAACCACCGCCGTGAACACGTATTGCGCCGTCTTTAATTATTTGTCTGGAAAGCTCTATTCCCAAAACTACGGGTTGTTCTACGTCGCCCGGTACGCAACAGTTTTGGAGAAGGGTTAACGAACTTCTGCCCGAAGCGTTTACGCAGTCCAAGAATTTTTTCGTGTCGCCGGAAGCGAGCGCTTTTTCCGCCTCGTCGACTCTTTTGTTTTCGTTGAAGAAGTGGAGCGCGCGAAGAATGGCTCTACCCGAAAATTTCTTTTTGAGTTCGCCCGTTTTCGCTATAAAGTCGTCGTAAGAAACGTCTCTTAAAACTTTTTTACCGAAAAATTCGGCAATTTCTTCCATTTCTATTCTTATATCGGCGTAGTGCTTGGTTAAAGCGGCGTGATTTCCGCCCGTGTTGGTTATAACCAAAGTATAGCCCTTGGGGGGAGTAAGTTTGGTGATAACGGGTTTTTCGGGTTCGTTAAAGTCGAGCTTGGTGAGAGAACCGATAGAAATTCCGCTTTGGTCGAGTAGTCCGCAAGGCTTTCCGAAATAAACGTTTTCGCTGTATTGAGAAATAACCGCTTTGTCAACTTCGTTTAAAGCGCCGTTCAAGTAGAGTTTGTTTATGATTTCGCAAACCAAAACTTCGAACGCCGCAGAAGAAGATACGCCAGCGCCTTTGAAAATATTCGATTCCGTATGAGCGATAAATCCGCCGAACTTATATCCCATTTCTTTGAGTTTGTGAACGATACCCTTGGTTAACGCCAAGGAAGAACCGTATTCCTTTTTGTTGAGTTCGGTTTTGTTTATGTCGACCGTGAGAGAAGAATAGTCGGTAGAAGAGATAACGATTTTATCGTCGTTAGTCTTTTTAACCGCACAAACTATGTCGCAAGAAATCGCGGCGACCATAACTTTTCCGTGGTTGTGGTCGGTATGGTTACCTAAAATTTCCGCTCTTCCCGATGAGGAGAAGTAATATTCGGGTTCGCAACCTTCTTCTTTGACGAATACGTTTCTTACGTCGTTAAATCTTTGTTCCTGACGGGCTAAATCGCAATGCTCGCCGTAAAGCGTTTTCAATTCCATAGAAAATACCTCGTATATTTATATATTTAATGATACAATAAATATTATAACAAAAAGCCTTTGTTTTGTAAAGATAATCAAGTGAAAAATTAAAAAAGTAAAAAAAGACGAAAAGCGCTTGCAAAAGTAGTAATAATATGCTATAATCGTAAAGCTATAAAAATACGCACTCGGGCGTCACCGCATTCGTTGGCGAAAGCTTTAAGCGGAAAAACAAGTCGTTCGGGGAGGATTAAACGGAGGATATAATTATGGCAGTTACAAGTATGAAACAGCTTTTAGAAGCAGGCGTTCATTTCGGTCACCCCACAAGCAGATGGTGTCCTAAAATGAGTAAGTACATTTACGGCGAAAGAAACGGTATTCATATCGTTAACCTTCAACTCACCGTAGATTTAATCGAAGAAGCGTACAAGTTCGTTTGCGAATCGGTTAAAGAAGGTAAAGATATTTTATTCGTCGGAACCAAGAAACAAGCTCAAGAGGCTATTCAACAAGAAGCCGAAAGATGCGGAATGTACTATATCAATTCTCGTTGGCTCGGCGGTACGCTTACCAACTTTAAGACCATTCGTTCCAGAGTAGACAGACTTAACAAGCTCGACCAAATGGAAAAAATGGGAGAATTCGACTTACTTCCCAAAAAAGAAGTTCAACAACTCAAAATAGAAAAAGAAAAATTGCTCACCAACCTCGGCGGAATAAGAGAAATGAGAAAGTTGCCCGGAATCATGTTCGTGGTAGACCCCTCTAACGAAGCTATTGCCGTTAAGGAAGCTAAAAAGCTCGGTATTCCGATTGTCGCTATCACCGACACCAACTGCGACCCCACCGATATCGACTACGTTATCAGCGGAAACGACGACGCTATAAGAGCGGTTAAACTTATCGCTTCTATCATAGCGGACGCAGTTATCGAAGCAAAAGAGGGTGCGGACGCCGTTCAACACCACGTTGACGACGAAGAAGTTGCCGTTGACCAAAGCGAAGTCGAGGCAAACATTCAAGAAGAAGCTACGGAAACCGTAGAAACTGAAGTAAAGGAGTAATATTATGGCGGAAATTTCGGCAAAAGACGTTATGGACTTGCGTGCAAGAACGGGCGCAGGCGTTATGGATTGTAAAAACGCGTTGCTTAAAAGCGACGGAGACGTTGAAAAAGCAATCGACTATTTAAGAGAAAAAGGAATTGCCAAAGCTGCTAAAAAGGCGGGCAGAATCGCAAGCGAAGGTATGGTGGACAGCTATATCCATATGCAAGGAAGAATCGGCGTTTTAATTGAAGTTAACTGTGAGTCCGACTTTGTTGCAAGAGGCGAACAATTTAAGTCTTTGGTTCACGACATCGCATTGCATATTGCGGCAAGCAATCCTCAATATATTAAGGAAAGCGACGTTCCCGCAGACGTTCTTGAAAAAGAAAAAGAGATTTTAAGAGCGCAAGCTTTGGAAGAAGGCAAGCCCGAAAAAATCGTCGATAAAATGGTTGAAGGAAGAATTAAGTCTTTTTATGAAGACAATTGTTTACTTTGCCAAAAATTCGTTAAAGACCCCGAAAAGACTGTTGCTCAGTTAATAACCGAAGCGGTTGCTACTATCGGAGAAAAAATCGACGTAAGAAGATTTGTTCGTTACGAAATGGGCGAAGGCTTACAAAAGAAAGAAGAAAATCTTGCCGACGAAGTTGCAAAACAAGTCGAAGCAATGAAGAAATAATTTCATTTTAAACTAAAGAAGAGGCATTTTTATTATGCCTCTCTTTTTGAATTTAGTCATTATCCGAAAAAAGGGAGTTAAAATGCAAAAAGCAAAATACAAGAGAGTTCTAATAAAAATAAGCGGAGAGGCGTTAGCGGGAAAAAACGGACACGGGTTCGACCACGAATATATAGATAAAGTCGTAGACCAACTCGTAGAAGCGAGAAAACTCGGAGTTCAAATCGGCATAGTCGTAGGCGGAGGTAACTTCTGGCGCGGTAGACAAGGAGCCGAAATGGAGAGATCGCAAGCCGACCATATAGGTATGCTCGCAACCGTTATGAATGCGTTAGCTCTTCAAGACGCTATCGAAAGAAAGGGCGTTCCTACGAGAGTTCAAACCGCTTTAACCATAACGAGAGTTGCCGAACCTTACGTTTTGAGGAGAGCGCTTTCGCACTTGGAAAAAGGGCGTATAGTTATTTTTGCTTGCGGAACGGGTAACCCCTTCTTTTCGACGGATACTGCCGCTTCATTGCGTGCGTGCGAAATAAAGGCGGACGTTTTGTTACTGGCTAAAAACGTAGACGGTATTTACGACAGCGACCCGAAAACCAACCCGAACGCTAAAAAGTATAAGGAAATTTCTTATATGGATTTCGTGAAGGGCGAGTTAAAGGCTATGGATACTACCGCCGTTACTATGTGTATGGAAACGAAAGTTCCTATTCTTGCATTCGGTTTGGACGAAGAAAACGCAATAGTTCGTGCCGTTCAAGGCGAAGATTTAGGAACTTGGATAAGATAATCTTGTAAAATTCAAGTAGCATAAAATTACTTTAAAAATAAACGAAAAGGAGAATTAAAATGCCTGTCGATATGGAAAAAATCGAAACGATTTTAATGGAGAGCGAAGAAAGAACCGAAAAGACTTTAAGCGTGCTTAAAGAGGAATACGTTCAGTTGAGAGTGGGTAGAGCTAACCCGCACGTTTTAGATAAAGTATTGGTTGATTATTACGGGGCGATGACTCCTATCGACCAAACTTCCAACATATCCGTTCAAGACGGAAAATGTTTGGTTATTTCGCCTTGGGATAAATCGCTTTTGAAAAACGTTGAAAAGGCTATTATAATAGCTAATATCGGACTTACTCCTTCTAACAACGGAGAAGTTATAAGACTTGTTTTCCCCGACCTTACGGAAGAAAGAAGAAAGGAAATCGTTAAACAAGTTAAAAAGACTGCGGAAGAATCCAAAATCGCAGTGAGAAACATAAGACGCGACACCTTAGAAGCTTTTAAAAAGATGAAAACCGCCAAGGAAATTACCGAGGACGAATATTCTTCTTACGAAAAAGACGTAGAGAAAAATATTTCGGCTACGATAGAGGCTATAGATAAACTCGAAGCCGAAAAAGAAAAGGACGTAATGACGGTATAATGTTGCCAAAACATATTGCTTTTATTATGGACGGCAACGGCAGGTGGGCAAAAGAAAAGGGAAAACCAAGAACTTTCGGGCATCAAAAAGGTTCGGCGGTTATACGCAAACTTGTCGAAGACTGTTTTAAAAAGGGGATAGAAGTCGTATCTTTATACGCTTTTTCTACCGAAAACTGGTCGCGCCCGCAAGAAGAAATCGACAAAATTTTTTCACTTTTGAGAAAATTTATAGATAAGTATTCGGGGGCGATGGTAAAAAACAAGGCAAAACTTGTGGTTTCGGGGGATTTAAGTAGGTTGCCCGACGATTTGAGAGAATCTGTTTTAAGGGTTGAAAAACTTACCGAAGAATTTTCCGACCACGTTTTGAACATAGCGATAAATTACGGCGCAAGGGCTGAAATAGTCCGTGCCGTGCAAAAAATTATTAAGGAGAACGTAACGACCGTTACAGAGCAAAGTTTTTCCGACTATCTTTACACTGCGGGGCTTCCCGACGTGGATATGATTGTAAGAACGAGCGGAGAAAAGAGAATAAGCAACTTTTTATTGTATCAAAGCGCTTATGCGGAATTGTATTTTACAGATACTCTTTGGCCGGATTTTAACGTTAAAGAGTTGGAAAAAGCTTTGGAATGGTTTAACGGAAGAAAAAGACGTTACGGAAACGTAGAGTAATGTTAAAAAGAACGTTGACGGGTGCGGGAATTACCGCAATAACAGTAGGATTTTTCTTTTTAAGAAAATTAGACGTAAGATATTTTGACGTTTTGATTTTGGCTTTAGCCGTTATCGGAACGATAGAAATGGTGAAAGCGGGCGGTGAAAAATGTACCACTGCGCAAAAAATCATAACTTCGCTTTTCCCGATATTGTTTTTCGAATGTTGGATTTTCCTTTCGTGGAAAATATCTTTATTCGTGGCGGTAGGATATTGCGTAGTAAATATGTCTTTACTCGTTATAGACCATAAAAACACCACGCTCGAAGGATTGGCTTATTCGTTTTTATGCGTAATATATCCGTCGGTATTTTTAACGCCTTGTATGCTCGTTAATCAAATGGCGGTTAACTCGTTTATCGCACTCGTATTGATATTCCTTATTTCGCCTTGCGCAGACACTATGGCGTACGTTGTGGGAATTACTTTCAAGGGTAAAAAAATGTGCCCCGAAATTAGTCCTAAAAAGACGATTAGCGGTGGTATAGGCGGACTTATCGGCGGGATTTTGGGAAGCTTGATTTTCTATTTCATAATAAAGGACAGCTTTGTTTACGGATATAGTTTCCCCGCTTGGCTATTCTTTGTTTTGGTGGGATTGTTCGGCGCTGTTTTGACCGAGTTCGGAGATTTGGTCGAAAGCGTTGTAAAACGTAAACTCAAAATAAAAGATATGGGTAAATTGTTGCCGGGGCACGGCGGAATAATGGATAGAATAGACGGACTTTTGTTTGCCTCTCCTTTCATTTACTTGGTATTTGCCATAATCTAAAAACTAAAAAAGTTTATTCGAAGAAAACGCTTTGTTTTAGGAATAAACTTTAACGATAAAAAATATACTTTACTCAACGGAAAAAGCGTTGAGTAAATTTTTTCGAGAGCGAGGAGCGCTATGAAAAAAATTGCTTTACTAGGGTGTACGGGTTCGATAGGACGGCAAGTTTTGTCCGTTGTCGACCGTTATCCCGAACAATTTAAAATTTGTTCTTTAACGGCGAACGAAAACGCAAAAGATTTAGAAAAACTTGTAAATAAATACAAGCCGAAAGTCGCCGTTTTAACTAATGCGGAAAAGCTTTCTTTAATAAAGGAAGTTCCTTGTGAAACGTCGCTTTATTACGGGGAGAACGCATTGATTCACGCGGTTTTGCCCGAGGCCGACGTCGTGTTTGTCGCCGTAAGCGGGTTTGCGGGATATAAAGCCGTAAAATTTGCGTTGGAAAACGATAAAACTGTTGCTCTTGCCAACAAGGAAAGCTTGGTTGCGGGCGGTGAGATTTTAACTAGAATAGGCAAAGGAAAAATTGTTCCCGTTGACAGCGAACACTCGGCGATATGGCAATGCCTTAATTTTAATCGAGATAAAGAGTTCAAAAAAATAATCATTACCGCAAGCGGTGGAGCGTTCCGAACGCTTGAAAAGGAAGAAATAGCCCTTTTGCCTGCGGAAAGAGCGTTAAATCATCCCACTTGGAAAATGGGTAAGAAAATCACGATAGATTGCGCTACGATGATGAACAAGGGGTTGGAGGTTATAGAGGCGAAATGGCTTTTTAACTGTCCGCTAGATAAAATCCAAGTGGTAGTGCATCCGCAAAGCGTGGTTCATTCTATGGTGGCTTTTTCGGACGGAGTGACTATGGCTCAAACGAGCTCTCCGTCTATGGTAATTCCCATTCAGCTTGCTCTAACTTATCCCGAAAGAATTCCGACCGACGTTGCGGACTTCGATTTTTACGGTAAAAGTTTAACTTTTGAAGAAGTCGATTTCGATAAGTTTCCTTGTTTTAACCTTGCGTTGGAAAGTATTAAGCAAGGCGGTAATATTCCTTGTGCGTTAAACGGAGCCAACGAACAAGCCGTTAAGGCGTATTTAGAGGGAAGAACGGGTTTTTACGGTATTTCCGACAGTATTTCTTACGTGTTGTCGCATATCGTTAAAAGCGACTACGTGGACGATTACGTTTTGGAAAACACGGATAGGTCGGCTAGAAAAATGGTGGAAGAGTATATTTCACTTAAAAAATAAACGTTATTACGGAGTTTTGGCGTAATGAAATTTTGGGCGATAATAATTGCTATTTTAATTTTACTCGTGATGATAACCGTGCACGAATTCGGTCATTATTGCGCGGGTAAAATTTTTAAATTTAAAATAAACGAGTTCTCTATCGGAATGGGTCCTGCGATTTTTAAAAAGAAAAAGAAAAACGGAGAGCTGTTTGCGTTAAGGATTTTTCCGCTAGGGGGATATTGCGCTTTCGAGGGAGAGGACGAAGAAAAAAAAGACGTCGAGGGCGCGTTTAACACTAAAAAGCCGTGGCAAAGGATAATTGTTTTAATATCGGGAGCGTTGATGAATTTTCTTTTAGCGCTTTTGGTTATAATCGTTATGTTTTCCTTATACGGCGAAACGGCTTATTCTTCTTTCGAGGTAAAGGATAATTCCGCTTACATTTATTCCTTGCAAGACGAGGACGTTTTGGTTGAGCTTAACGGAAAAAGAATTATGCTTACCACCGATTTGGTAAAAAGCGTAAACGGTAAAAAAGAGGGGAGCGTAATAAGAGCGAAAGTTCAACGCAACGGAAAAAAACAGAATATAAAAATTCAGCTCAGGAGCGACGTAAAATGTAAGGACGTGACCGACGTTGCCACCGTGTGTAAAGCGCTTGGGATAGCAACCCTTGCCGAGGTGAAAACCGAAAATTCCGCTTTTGTTTCGAGCGGGTTCACGAGCGGAGATTATCTGCTACGAATAAAGGATTACGAGGGTGATTATTCGGAAGAAAAGTACTTTTCTTGCAAAAGAATTTACGATAAAAACGGACTTATAGAGGCACTTAGAAAGAAAAACGGCAAGTTGGAAATATTCGTTGCCAACTCAAAAAGAGCTGATAAAGACGCCGTTAATCCGGAAAGCGATACGAAAAGGTTTTTGTTGTCTTTGGATATTTCGGATATATTTAGCGGTAAGGAAGCAGACGAAGTAACTGAAAAAGAGATATTGTCCGCACTTAACGTGGACGGCGTAGACGCCTATTATAGGGTGAGTACGGTTAAATATAAAGGAAATTTCTTTAACACGATAGGCGATAGCTTTTTATATTCCTTTAAAATAGGCGGAGTGATATTTACTACGCTCGGGCAGTTGTTTACGGGAAAGCTCGGATTGAGTTCGGTCGGAGGCCCAGTTACCACCGTGGTTACGACTTCTAAAATAGTCGGAATGGGGCTAGGGTATCTTTTGGAAATTATGGCGTTTATAGGCGTAAACCTTGCGGTATTTAATTTGTTACCTATACCTGCGTTGGACGGCTCGAGAGTGGTGTTTACGCTTATAGAGTGGATATTCAAAAAACCCGTTCCTAAAAAAATCGAGGGAGTTATACACGCAGTCGGGTTGCTTGTGTTGTTAGGCTTTTCCATTCTCGTGGACGTGTTGCAGTTTATTTAGTTTATTCACTTTTTCTTCCCGTACGGAATATTGTAATTATGAGGAGAAAAGTACTAATGAAAGAGTTAGGATTGCTTATTACGGGAATAGTTGCGGGAACGATTGTTTGCAATTGTTTGAAAAATAATTGTTCTCGCCCTTGTCCTCCGACAAATAAAAGACCGCCGAATAATTGCCCTTGTCTGCAAAAGAAAAAAGAGTGTCCTTGTAGAATGGTTCCCTTTTACGACGGCTATTAGGGTGATATTTAAAACGCAGACGAAAGCCTGCGTTTTTTGTCGTTTTCGGGGAAAAGAAAGAAAAATTTCAGCTTAAGAATGAGTTTATTATTATATAAGCTTCTTTTTTATAAAAAATCGTTGTAAAAATTTCGTGATTATGATATAATCAATTATAATTGGTTTCGGAGGTGGAAAATGGCTTTATTTCGTACAAATATCTCTTGGGACAATATGACGAGAGATGAAATGGTATATAAATTCCCTTTAAAAAACGGTGGAAGGGAAATAAACAAAAACAGTACTTTAACCGTTAAAGAATCGCAAGTGGCGATTTTTGTACATAAAGGGGAAATTGCGGATATTTTTACGCCCGGTATGTATAAACTCGACACGGAAATTTTGCCGATTCTTACCAAACTTGCTTCTTGGAAATACGCTTTTCAAACGCCTATCACGATGGATATTTACTTCATCAACACGGTGCAATTTACCGATTGTCGTTGGGGAACGAAAAATCCGTTTATAATGAGGGACCCCGAATTCGGTTCGGTCAGAGTCAGAGGGTTCGGTTCGTACGCATTTAGAGTAGACCCCGACAATGCCGATAAGTTTTTAAAAGAGTTGTTCGGAACGGCGTCTTCGTATAAAACGAGCGATATTCAAAACTTTTTAAAAACCGTGCTAGTGTCTTACATTTCGGACGCAATAGGCGAAAGTAAAATCAGCGTTTTGGATATTGCGGCTAATACGGTTGAGTTTAACCAAATAGTAAAAGTAAAAGTACAAGAAAAATTTGCCGAACTAGGACTTATTTTAACGAATTTATTCATTGAAAATATTTCCGTTCCCGAAGAAGTCGAAAAGGCTTTGGACGAAAGAAGCAAATACGGAATTTTGGGCGGTTCTACCGACGTTATGATGAAAGTTGCGGCGGCGGAAGCTATGAAAGACGCGGCTAAAAACCCCGGTAACGGCGTTATGGGCGCAGGTATCGGCGTGGGCGCAGGTATGGGAATAGGCTCTATTATGGCAGAAGCTATGAGGGGCGTTAATACGCCGACTAACAATGCAAACGCTTCTGCAACGGCAAGCGCGGTTTGTCCTTCTTGCGGAGCAAAAATAACTGCGGGAGCAAAATTCTGTTCCGAATGCGGTAAACCCGTAGGTCCTAAGTTTTGCACGGAATGCGGAGCTAAAATCAGCGGTGACGCTAAATTCTGTCCCGAGTGCGGAAAAAAATTATAATAATTGCATAAAAATTAAAAAAGACGGGCTATAATTCGTTTAAAAGCGGTTTAGCCGAGGATAAAAAGGAGATATTATGGAAATTACGGCAGACACTTTAATTGCTGACACTTTGGAAATTAACGAAAAAGCACCCGAAATTTTAACGAGTTTCGGTATGCACTGTTTAGGTTGCGCTATCGCTCATCAAGAAACGGTCGGCGAGGCGGCAATGGTTCACGGAATAGATTTAGACAAGCTTTTAGAAGCTTTGAATAAATAAAACTGAAAACTATGGACGGCACGGAAGGAAAAAAGAGGGACGAAGGTTTTATAAAATGTCCTACTTGTGGGGCGAATTTGGAGTTTGACCCCGAATCGCAAACGCTCAAATGTGAATATTGCGGAACTCAAATCGACTTTGAAAAAAACAAACAAGTCGAAGAGATAAGCATAGAAAAAGCTTTTGCTACGGCGGAAAAGGGAGATAAGACCACTTCTTTGTACCGCTGTAAAAACTGCGGAGCGGAAGTGATGATAAACAGCGACGAAGTCGCAACCGAGTGTCCGTTTTGTCAAACACCGTACGTTGTAAAAACCGAAAATTTAGAGGGAATAAAGCCTAATGCGGTTTATCCTTTTTTAGTCGATAAGGATAAAGCGGTAGAAGTGGCAGGAAAAAAAATAAAGAAAAAACTTTTTACGCCTTCTAAATTAAAAAAGAATTTCGACGCGAAAAACGTAAACGGGGTGTACTATCCGTGCTTCACTTTTGACAGCGTCACGCAGTCGACTTATAGCGGTAGGCTCGGAAAACGTAGAACTCGTACCGTAAAAACGAGTAGCGGAACCAGAACCGAAACGTACACCGAATGGTATTACGTAAGCGGTTCGTTGGAAAGATTTTTCGACGACGTAACCATTTCTTCTTCGGCGAAAATGTCGCAGAAGATTTTAGGTAAAATTATGCCGTTCAATATAAACTCTATTTGCGTTTACGAGAAAAAGTTTTTGGCGGGCTTTTACGCAAGCCATTACGATAAAAACATAAAGACCGCTTGGAAAGAAGCGAAAGACGATATGGACAAAATGATACGTAACCAAATTTTAAACCGTTACAATTGCGACGTGGTGGATTATTTAAACGTATCGACTATACATAACGACGTAACTTATAAATACGTGCTTTTGCCCATATGGTTGATTTCTTACAAATATCGTAAAAAGAATTATGAAATGTATATGAACGGCAATACGGGTAAACTGTACGGAAAAACGCCCGTTTCGCCTTGGAAAGTTTTATTTACGGGTTTAATCTCCGTGGGGTTGGCGGTAGGAGCGTATTTCGTGCTTAAAGCTTGCGGGGTTGTGTAGATTGCGGGAAGTAATTTTTTGCTTTTCGGCGAAATCTTTGCAAAATCCGAGTTTTACTAAAAAAACTTTCGTGTCATTATAAAATATTTTCTAAATTTTGGAGGACAAAATGAAAAAGATTAAAAAACTACTGGTATTCTTGACGGCAATAGTAATGATTTTTGCTTGTTCGTCTTGTAAAAAGGTTATAGACGGGTGCGTTATAACCGAAGCCGTTGCGACGGTTGAATTCTATAACGCCGAGGGCGAGGTTGCTTCTACAAACAAAGTAACCATTCAGTTATACAACAACAACGCTCCCACGACCGTTAAACACGTTAAAAAACTTATAGATAAAAAATATTACGACGGATGTGCGTTAAGTTTGGTCGGAAACGATTCGACGAAAGGTTTTGTTCAAGTCGGAAATTATTACTATAACGAAAACGGCGAATGGACGCAAAAGGATTATTCTTACGGAACCGTTGCCGACGAAAGCGGAAGAGTGATAAAAAATCAAAAACTTTCCGCAAGTTCGGGTTCGATAGTATTAAGACACGATTTTGCTCAAACGGCGGGCGTTGACAGACACGATACGGGCAAGGGAACGCTTATGTTTATGCTTTCGGGTCTTGACGACGTAAGCGCAAGCGATTTTGCCGTTATAGGTAAATTCCTTACCGACGATGGGGAAAGCGCTGTTTCTTCTTCCGCATCTTCCGTAGACGAAACCGACAGAAGCGAGTTGTCCAGCTTTGCTATTATCAATTCCGTAATAGATTACAGAGTACACGAAGAAACGGACGCAGACCAACCTACCGTTACCAATAAAACTACCGTTTGGTATACCGAGTACAACGCAACTTTGGGAAAAGACGACGACAACAATGCGTATAAGTTCCTTAAAAGAGTAGAGGTTGTCGACGACGGCGGTTCCACTACCGTAAAATATTATAAAGGATTAACTCAAAGCGATATTTCCGTTGAATTGTCTTCTGACGACGCTGCCGAAATTAAAGACTTGTTCACCGTAAGTTCTAGCGGTGGTTTCGACGCGGATTTCTATGATTTTATGTTAATTCCTTATAGACAAATAGTTATAAAGAGTATAAGAATAAAATAAGAAAACAAAAAATAACCCGACGCTTTTAGCGTCGGGTTACGTTTTGCCAAAAAAGCATTACCGTAAGCGTACCATTTATATTAAAACGATATAGGCTAAAACTTAAAAACCGAACCGATTATCCGTTAAAGCCGTTTTAATTTTTCTTTGGTAGACTTATAAATCGTCCGCGTCTTGTACGGGTTTGTCGTCGGACAAACTATTGCCTGTGTATGAGCCTAGCGTATCGAATTTAGATTTCATTCGTTTAGCTTTCATTACTTGCAATTTTTCGCTTTTTCGGAACAAGAAGAAGTTTTTGTTTGTTTTCTGTTTTTACAGTTTTTAACATTCTTATTATTTCTCATTAACGTTTTCGGGCAATTTCAACTCGACGAAACCTTGATTGGCCGAACAAAGAGGGCATATATGCCAAGCTTCTTTTAAATATTCGCTGTGCCCGCATTCGGAGCAAACGTAAAGCTTTTCTTCCGAACTTTTATAAAGAGTTCCGTTTTTAAAATTGTCGTAAAGATTTTCAAACTTTTTCATATGCGTCTTTTCTACGGAAATAATCTGTTCGTAAGATTTTGCTATTTCGGTAAATCCTTCGCTTAAAGCAGTCTTTAAAAATTCGGGATAAACCTCTTCGCCTTCCTTTTTTTCGATTAAAGCCGAGCTGAAAAGACTTTGTTCCAGCGTTCCGCCGAAAAAAGGAAAATCTCCGCTAAAAGCTATAACGTCGTCGCCGTTTTGCGTGATATAGTCGAAAAACACTTTTGCATGCTTGGTTTCGTTTTTCGCTATAATATTGAGTTGTTCGAATATATCCGAGTAACCTTGCATTTTTGCCTCGTCCGCCATATAACGGTATTTCATACCCGTCATACATTCGCTAGCATAGCTCTTTGCCAGATTTTCGTAGGTTTTCGTTTTTTTGAAATCCATTCCCATTCCTCCTTCGTTATTATTGTGAGCAACGTTTTTTTGTTTATACTGTCATTTTACAGTTAATTTATGGTAAACAAGTTAAAAAAAGTTGTAATTACAAAAGTTGTTTGGTATAATATGAAATAACGGTGGCAATACGAAAAAATTGCTCAATCTATAAAATATAATATAAAGATAAAAGAAGGTAATATAATGAAGATAACGGTTATTGGCCCCGGAAGATGGGGTTCGTGCATTACTTGGTATTTGGATAAAATCGGAAACGACGTAACTTTGTACGGAATGAAAGACGATCCCGGTATGCAAACGTTTATCGCAACTAGAAAAAACAGCTATTTAGAGCTTCCTTTATCCGTTAAGCTTTCTACGGATATAAACGTAGTAAAGGATGCGGAAGTTGTAGTAACTTCAATCCCGACGCAAGGTTTGCAAGGGTTGATGGACGAACTCAAACCTTTAAACTTAACGAATAAAATTTTTGTTTATTGTATGAAGGGTATCGAAATGGCGACGGGTAGAAGGATAAGTGAAATCGCAAAAGCCAACCTCGACAAAAGCAATAAAGTCTGCGTTTGGGTGGGACCGGGGCATGTTCAAGAGTTTTACCGCGGTGTGCCTAACTGTATGGTAATAGACAGCGAGGATGCACAAGCGAAGAAATACTTGGTAGACCATTTGTCAAGTAATTTAATAAGATTTTATTACGGTGAAGATATTATCGGAACGGAAGTCGGAGCGGCAAGTAAAAACGTTATAGGAATTGCCGCAGGTATGCTTGACGGATTAGGCGTATCTTCTTTGAAAGGCGCGTTGATGTCGAGAGGGACTATGGAAATTTCCCGTTTAATAGACGCTATGGGCGGAAACAAAATGTCGGCGTTCGGCTTATGTCATTTAGGCGACTACGAGGCGACCGTGTTTAGCGAGTTTTCGCATAACAGAAGATTCGGAGAACTTTTCGTCAAGGGTGAAAAATTCGACAAACTTGCCGAAGGTTGCTATACGGTTAAGGCAATGCTCGTGCTTGGCAAAAAGTACGGCGTAGAGCTTCCCATATGCGAAGCGGTAAACGACGTGGTGTATAATAATAAGGACGCAAAAACCGCTTTGGACGGATTGTTTAAGCGTAGTTTAACGAGAGAGTTTTTTTGATTAAAAAAGCTAAAAATCGACTTATAGGACGATAAAAACGAAAATATTAAGTTTTATACAACTTTATATAACGAAAAAAGATAGCGAAATCTCGCTATCTTTTTTGCTTTTAATTTAATTAAAGAAAAGACGATTTAAAAAATCAAAGTCTTCTTCGTTGTCTAAAACTATATCCGTAATCGAATCGTAGATTTTTATCAGTTCGTTATCAACGGTTTCTCCGTCTTCTTTTGCGGAAACCAAAGCGGAAACGTTGACATCCAATGCGTTTTGTAACTTGCCGATATTATCGTCGTTTAATTCTTCAATTTTTAATTCTCTTAATAAATCTCTTGCGACTTCCTGTTCCTTTGCGGTTAATTTGGTTTGTTTGTTATCGTCTAACATATTTTTCCCCGTCCTTTTACTCATATTTATAAAACTGTGAAATTATTTTTGAAAAAAGATAAAATATATTAGCATGCTAACCAATTAGTCCAAGTCGTTTGTTTAAATCGTCAAAATCGGGTGTCGATTCATCGTCCCATTGTCCTGTGATTTCTCCTACGAATTTATCTGCTAGCTCGTTTCTTTCTTTTTCCGGATAGTCGTAAGTTTTATCTCGTCCGTCTTCGCTTAACGGGTCTATCATATCAAGTTCCCATTGCGTTGCTAATTCCGTTATATCGTCTAATAAATCCTCATCTATAAGAGAATTTGTGTTAAGTTGCGGATAAGCATATTTTTTTATAAACAATACAGCCTCGTTACTTAGTGTAAACGTTTTTATTTCCTTTTGGTTGTTTTTTTTCTTTCTAAATAACATTAATTTCCTCCTTTAAAATTTCTATGTGCATATTTTTTACTTCTTTTGCTGTTGTGGTATTTTTGAATGGTTTTCACATGGTTATTTTCTTTGGTTATACGTGTAACAGTTTTATTGTTGTCGTTAACTCTATCATATTGTTCCGTGCCGTCCATATGTGTATAAAAATTTGAGTTTTTGCTTGATTTACTCAAAAGATTTATAAGCATATCCTTTTTCGTTAGTTTTCTTGTTGCGTCAACGGTTCTGTTTTGTGCATGTGAAGTTATTGTGTATTTACCTACTTTGACATGTTTAGTGTCTTCTTTTGCCATTTCTTTTTTAGATTTAAACAAAAAACTAAGTATACTCATTTTATCACCTCCTTGTTGTTTAGTCAAGTGGTACGACGTCTTACCTCTTGCAATTATATTATAGCAAAAGAAAAAATATATTTCAATGAGAAATTGTCTACCTTATTTGCTGTGGTAGAGTAGACAATTATTGATATTATTTCCAATTTTCATTGATTTTTGAGTAGACATATTGTATAATATGATAAAAGGAGTGTAAAAATATGCTTGATAAAATTAAAATAAAAGTATCGAGTTTTGTTGTGAATATACTGGAAAACGACGCCTTATGTTTCGGCTTTAATAAAAACGGTAAGTCCAACAAAAACGCTTTGCTTAATAAACTTATTCCTACTTTAGTGGAAATTAAAAAGATTAGAAGGGCTAAAATAGAAGAAATATTGAAAAATGATTATAATAGAGAAGATAGTGAAAATATATATAATGCTGTAAACATAGTTATAGACGAAGTGTATTTTAATGATGCGCAGTTAAACTGTTTAGAAGAATATATTTGGATTAGACCGTCAAAAGAAACAATGGTAACTTATGACGAGATACAGACGAGCGAAACTTATATAACGGCTCAAGAAGTCTCCGTATATATTCGCGGACTATTAAACGAATATTCTCGTTTTCCACAATATAAACGAGAAATGCTTGTTTTTGATAAAGAATTAGACCTTTTTAGTGAAGCCTGCATTTATCATAAAATAATACATTTTAAAAATAAAGAAACAGGCGAAAGGTATAAAGCGTTTGCGTTTAATTATTATTATGGTTATTTATATGACCAAACAAATTATTGTGTAATATACGATATAAACAACAAAATAATAAAATCAGTACCTGTAAATAGAATACAAGACATTTATTTGTTAAAGCAAAGATACCAACCAAGTGAAAGATTGATAGAATTGTTACAAAGATATTGCGATGATAAAATTTTTGAAAAAGAAATAAGCGTGGAGGAAGATTAAAATGTTTTTTAACAAAGAAAAAAAGAGAAGTAATTACGTGAAAGCTAGTACGCCGGAAGCGAGAAAAAAACAAAAACAAGCAATCGCCGCTTATTATGCTAAAAAGAGAGCAATTAAGAAAGAAAAATAAAACAATTCGCAACGGAGCAACGTTGCGAATTGTTGTTTTATGAAAAAATATGAATAATAGAATTTTTTTTATACGTTAAAGCGGAAGAGGACTACGTCGCCGTCTTTTACTACGTAATCTTTTCCTTCCGAACGGACTTTTCCCATTTCTTTACATTTGGTAAATC
>CAZRMT010000009.1:0-30204 GCA_964601265.1 uncultured Christensenella sp. | reverse complement strand
ATGTCATTATTTTTTTATAAAAAAATGAAATTTTTTTAATTTTTTTTAAAGAAAAACTGTTTTGTTTTTTTAAAAAATACAAGACGGGGAAAGTATAGTATTTTATCGACTTATTATATTACTCATTATCATTAACAGCTTTTTTTGCGGTGTTTATAGACGAAATGAGCATTACGCGAATACTTGAGCAAACGGAATCGAGATTTTTATAGGTTATATTATCGATATAATCGGTTTTATACAAAAGTTCAAGCCAAAAACCGGTTTCGCTTGCCTCTTTAAGAGCAATCTGCATTTTAGCGATAAAATCGGCTTTTCCGTGAGCATATTGCGCCTCGCGGATATTTGCACCGATTGAAGAACCGCTTCTACCGATTTGATTGGAAATTATGCTTTCTTTTTTAAGTTTAAGTGCTTTGACAAGATTTATTATTGAAACAGCAAAATCCATAGATATTTCACGAAGTTTACTTTTAGACATAATTATTTCTCCTTAATAAAATTACTATAAATTTAAGTTTTTTAGTGAAGCACAAGGCTTTGCCTTGACCGAAGTTATGTCTCAAGGCATAGTGAAGTTTCGTACATACGCACGAAGTGAAGTTAAGTGTATCAATCTCGCCAACGATACTTCACGATGCTTGCATCTCTTCACACACAAAGTGTACTTCTCGTGCCAAGTGGCACACTTAGTTGAAAAAATCACTTAGCTAAAGCTAAGTGATTTTTTCTGGTGGACAGGGGTGGATTCGGACCACCGAAGTCGTAGACGGCAGATTTACAGTCTGCTCCCTTTGGCCACTCGGGAACCTGTCCGTATTAAATTAAATGGAGCTGGTGATTGGACTCGAACCCACAACCTGCTGATTACAAATCAGCTGCTCTACCGATTGAGCTACACCAGCAAGTTATAAGCTCCTTTTTTTGGCAAAAAAAATGGTGCCTCGGGGCGGAATCGAACCACCGACACGGGGATTTTCAGTCCCCTGCTCTACCTACTGAGCTACCGAGGCAAATGACTTAACATCTCCCCAAATTTTTTAAATGGCGACCTGACGGGGATTCGAACCCCGGACCTCTAGCGTGACAGGCTAGCGTTCTAACCAACTGAACTACCAGGCCGTAAAAAATTATATTTAGTTGAATGGTGGGCCTTCACGGACTCGAACCGCGGACCAATCGGTTATGAGCCGACCGCTCTAACCAACTGAGCTAAAGGCCCTTATATAAAAGGTGTTTTGTATTTGGTCGGGGTGAAGAGACTCGAACTCCCGACCCCATGGTCCCAAACCACGTGCGCTACCAAACTGCGCTACACCCCGCTACTCACAATGCTAGTATATAATATAATATTCTGAGGATTTTGTCAACGATTTTTCAAAATATTTTCTAAAAAAAATAAAAATTTTTTTAACTTGGTTTTTATTGAATGAAATATCGTTTAATACCCATACTATCCTTGTCAAAAAGACAAAGGAGTTGTATGAGAAGATTTAATCCGGGCGATATAGCCCCTTGTAGTTGTCAGTACAGAGTTGTTGACGCAAGCGGTAAAACGCTTGACGTTATTTCGTGCGAGGAAGGAAACAGACTTCCTCCTACGCAATCGAGCGAATACTTTTACGAATTAGACGACTAATTAAAAACAAAAATAACGGCTCTTTTCAAGCCGTTATTTTTGTTAAAAATCCTAATCAATATATATAACGGCTTTGGAAAGCCAAAGCCGTTATAGTTTTATAAGTTAAAACGTCTTAAATAATTCCTGTGGAATTAAGAGAAGTTTTAAGACCTGTTGCGTGATTAGGTCCGCACCACCAGACACCATCAGCTCCTTCGCACATGCCCGTGCCAACTTCACTACCCGGACGACAAGCAAATCCCATTGCTATGGATTGTTCTGTTCCCGTTGTAGTTACGGTTGCATTATACGAAATGGCTAATTCAACAGTGGTAACTTTCAGCGATCCGCTGGTAGTAGACTTAAACGCAAACGATTTAACGCTACGTACCTGTCCGTTAACGGATGCGAACAACTGCTCTGCTCCGCCTCCGTTTGTAATATACATTTCAACGTTGGTATTCTCAAACCAAGTAGAAGCATTAGTTACGTAAGTGTTGGACTTAATTTCGTATGCAACGTAGATAGCGTTTTTACCCATAAAGGCGTAAACCTTAAAGCCTCTGCCGTCGGTAGAATATGCTTGATAGGAGTTAGCGTTATGCGTTCCCCATTCGGTTATGTTACCGTCAACGGTAATATCGTCGGTCATCTTACGAGCGGTCATCATTCTATCTAAAGCACTATTGGAAAGAACAACGCTACAGTTTTTAGCGGTGAAAGCAAGGTTGAATACCATTACGCCAACGTTTACGTTTCCGCTAAAGCCCGTATATTGGTTAGTTTCCAAAATAGCAGAGCCGTTTACGGTAAATATAAACTTACTTCCGTTCTTGTATAATCCGAGTTTAGCGTAAGAACCGTTCGTATATTGTAAGCCTCTTACGTAAGAAATCGATGTATGATCCCAGTCCCAATTTCCGCCGTTAGGTCTATAAACTATACCAACCCAAGCATTTGATCCAAAAGATACGTCAGCATTATTTAAAGAGTCAATATAGAATAACAACGTTCCAACGCCCGCAAGGTTAACCGTGATACCTCCTTTAGGAGCCGTGTCGTTATTAAGAACACTATTTAAAGTCATTTCGGTTTCGAAATAGAATTTAGAGTGATTTAATCCGGAAACCCAAGCGGAACTCTCGTTTATGGAAGTCGTATTGGTAACGGTGTTACCGCTAATCGTATACCCGTCAAAACCTGTTTCCATTCTAACCTTTGCGGCAGAATCGAGCGAATTGAGTTTAGACGCAATATTGGTCGTTACGGAATAATTCTTTATGTTAACGTTGAGGTTAAATAAAGTTAATCCTATTGCAGCAGAACCATCTACACCGTCAAGAACGCTAATTGAGTTAACGAGTACGTCGTCAACGTAGAAGAATAAGTCGCTACCCGACTTTAACAATCCGAGTTTAATATATGAATTATCCTTATAACCAGAACTAATAGAACCGTTAAGCGGAACACTCCAGTTCCAATTGTTAGAAGCTTGATATCCGCCATCTAAGGTTACGGGCGTTCTATAAGTTACACCTACTCCCGTGCCCGTTAAGTTAGTCGCATCAATCCAGAAGAATACGTGATTGGTAGCAGTCTTAATAGACATACCGAATTTAGGAGCCTTATCACTGTTTTTGATTTCTTTAACGGTTACAGACATCTCCGCATAAGCGTTATCGGCATAAACGCCGTTAAACCACAAGTTTTGTTCTCCTCTAGTTGCGGTAGTATTTGAAATAGAACCGTCGGAATTTGCTTTAAAGGTTGCAGAAGAATAATAATTTCCCGCTTGACCGAAGCTTCCGCCAACTTCTTTCGGGTAACCTATTGCTTTTAAGATTAACGCACCCCAAGTATCGTAACCGTCGGGATTGAAATGTAATCCGTCTGCGAACCAGTCGGCAACGGGTTGATTGTCGGGGAACATTACCGAGCAAGTGTCTATATATTCAAGGTAACTTACCGAACTCATATAAGACTTCATTTGGTTGTTAACGTAAATGTAGTCGTTAGTGTGAGACGAAGCAAACATCGTGTTAAGACTCATCGAAATCCAATAAATCTTAGCGTTAGGATATGCGTTATGATATTCGGTAAACAAAGTTTTAAGATTTTCAACAACGGTTTCTTTTGCCGTTCCGCCGTCGATATCGTTTACACCGATGTGGAAGATAAAGTTAGAAACGTTATATTTATCTTTAACCTTTAATTCGTGCGTTGATCCAAATTGTGTAATGGTTCCCGTTAAACCGGTTATCCATTGAGGTACTTGCGTTCCGCCGATACCTATATCTTTAGCGGCAGACACAGCCGAGAAATCGGAATAGAAATCGTTATAGAACGCAGTATCCGTATAAGAGTCACCGAGTAACATATGGCTTACGTACTCTCTTGAATCTTTAGCGACAAACTTAGCGGAAACAACAACGTCTTGATTAGGCATAGTAAAGGTTGCCTTATTGCTATTAACGTCTAATTTTTTAGTAGTACTTCCATAAGCTATCGTTATTTCTTCACAAACGTAATTATTATCCGGCGTTGCGATAACCGTTACGGTTGAATTATAAACAACGCTTGTAGCGCTTACGGAAATCTTTCCGTTTGTTACAGCCGAAGTAGAAACGTTATAAACTTTGGTGAAAGCATAAGTTACTTCTACGTTGTGAGAAGGCATTTGGAAAGTATAAGTATTGTTTTTAACAGAACTTACACACTCGGTACCGTCAACCTTTAACGACGTTAAAACGTATCCGCCGCTAGGTTTAACGGTTAAGGTTACCGTCTTTCCTACGCCTATCGAACTAGCGCTAGCAGTTACGCTTCCGTTAGAACCCGTTTTAACAGTTACGTTGTAAGTAATTTCGGTAAACGCTCCGCTAACGGTTACGTTAGACGCAGGCATACTAAACGTATTAGCCGTTTGAGCCTTTCCGTTAACAATATAGTTGGCAAACTTATAATTGCTGTCGGGAGTATTAGAAAGCGTTACTTTTTCTCCGTAAGTTGCGGTAGTCTTATCAACGGTAATCTTTCCGCCTGTAGGATTAGTAACACTTACGTTGTATTGGATTTTGCTAAAATTAGCCGTTACCGTTACAGCGCCGTTTGGCATTGTAAACGTGTTTGACGTTTGCGTTTTACCGTTAACCACGTAGTTTACGAATTTATATCCCGTATCGGGCGTATTGCTAAGCGTAACGGTTTCGCCTTGAGCAGCCGTCGATTTATTGACAGTTACCTTTCCTCCCGTGGGGTTAGACGTGGTTACAGAATAAGTACTAGTCGAAGGCGTTCCGAATATTACGGAAACGTTAACGTCGCTACTAGGCATAGTAAAATCGTAGTTTTCCGTTTTTGAATTGTAGGTTTTGTCTACATTGAGCTCGGAAATCGTTAAGTGAGAAACAACAAAATTATCGTTAGCTCTCATTTCGATGGTAACGTTAACACCACTCTCGATATAGTCCCCGTTTTCCTTTTGGGCTCCACCTGCAAAAATGGTAACAGAACCGTTTTCGTATGAACCGACGTTTACGTGATACGAATTTTCGGGCTGTTCTTGCTGGTTATCCCCGGAATTATTTTTGTTTCCCGAACCGCACGCCACTAAAGATAGCGAAAGCATTAGCGCGAGAACCAAAATCAAAAAAATCTTCAAAGACTTTTTCACAAGAATTTTCCTCCTATTTTTTTTCATTATTATATATTATGCCTCAAAAAATTTCAATAGCAATTTTAAAAAAAATTTCGAAAAAAAATTTTCTTAAATCGTAAAAAGGTATAAAATTTTATACAAAATACGACATTTTAATATAAATTTCAGCAATAAAAAAATTGAAAAATTAAACGTATTTTAAAAGCTCTGAGGGTAAAATTTTACCACCAAAAGCGTTTTTATCGCAAAAAGTCACGTAAAGTTTTTTCTTCGCTCTACTAATAGCTACGTAAAACACCCTTCTCTGTTCGCCCATAACACCGTCGTCGGGGAAGGTAAAATCGTCTAATCCCGCAATAAAAACGTTATCGAATTCCATACCCTTTGCTTGATGAACGGTTAAAATAGGAATAGTTTCGTTAAATCGGCTTTTTTCGTCGCTATCTTTTAAGAATTTTGTTATAGCTTCCAACAAAGGTAATCGTTTGTCGATTTTTTTACTAAAACGTTTAAGCTTGTTTAAATCAGCCACGTACGCAACGTCGTCAACGTAATTTCTTTTTAACAAATAGTCAATTAAGTTACTTATAAAATCAGACGTGTTTTGAATTTTCAAATTATCATAAAAAGTTGCAAAATCTTCGAATTTATCTTTATTTTTATTAATAATTATGCCTCTTGGTAATTTTGTTTGTTTTAAGTTATTAACAACGTATTCGTGCACTTTTAAGGTTGCTTCCACGTCGTAAAAAGCGTCGTGTGCTTTTAAGTTTATAATGGATAATCTATCGCAAAGAGTGGATAATTTATAATTTTTTACGTCTTTTATTATTTTTTTAGATAAAATAAGTGTGTCATAATGGTTAACGAAAGAAAAAGAAATACTTTCTTCATTGTATAAACGCTCTAAAACTTTAATGTCGAAATTGGCTGAATTATGCCCCACTAAAACGAAATCTTTTACAAAACAGGCAAAATCTTTTAAAACAACCCCTAACTCTTCTCCGTTTTCCGATAAATACTCTTCCGTAATTCCATGAACTTTTACCACGTCGTCATTTAACGGTTTTTTATTTTTAATAAACCTATTAAAGATTTTTCCGTCGCCTCTAATTGCGGATAATTGCAAAAGCTCCGTTTCGTCAATATCCAAAGAACTCGTTTCGATATCGAATACGGCAATTCGTTTATTTTCGTAAGCAGATATAAGCTCGCCGTAAACGTCGCTACCCGAGTAAATTTCTTTACGTAAAAACACGGTACTGTCAACGCCTAGCAAAGGCAAATTGATTTTATCGATGCTTGCTTCTCCGACGTTTGGAATTAAATCCACAAACAATTTATCAAGTGTAAATTTATCATTGGGATTAACCGTTATTTTTAAAAAACTAACAAATTGTTTTACGATTTTACTCTTTAATAAATTTTGCTCTTCTTCAACCGAAGAAAAAGTTAAATCTCCGTCTATTTCGTCGATTTTTTCATAAAGTCGTTTAGCGTAGTAGTTTGTTCTAACCAAAACGGCTTTACTGCCGACACACTTTTCACATTCGGAATAAATATATTTTGCCTCCCCTACTATATTATCGCATTTTTTTATAGTCGGCTTATCTCCTATTGCGGAAGATACGGCTAACGATTCCTTTTTTTCGTTTAACGCACCTTTTAAAAATTTATCCCCAAACTCAAACAAATTCTTATTTGAACGATAATTTTTATTTAAAAAGTATTCTTTTACCGAAAAATTCTCTTTAAAATCAATCAATATTTCTTTAGGCTTTGCGCCACGCCAACCGTAAATGGATTGGTTAATATCTCCGCACAACATAACTTGAGCAGAAAAAAGTTTGCTTATTACGGAATACTCTAATTCGCTTGTATCTTGCATTTCGTCAATGACGATAAATTTATATTCGGGACAAGAAAAATGTTCGTCGTTAAACAATTCATAAGTTTTTACTATTAAATCGTCGTAATCGAGTTCGTTTACGCTCACCAAATAATCGTTATATTCTTTTATAAAAAAACCGCAATACTTTATCATTGCGTTGATAAAGTTAAAATCGAGTATCTTTTTATTGTAAGAAGAATCCTTATAACAAAGTAATCTTTCTATTTTTTCTCTATCGTTTTTATAGAAATAATCGAAAACTCTTTGATAATCATATATATCGTTACCGCTATAAAAATTCAATATGGCTCTATTTCTCTTTATAAACGACACGAAAGGGCGTAAAGCGGGAGTTTTTACCTCAAACTTGGGAACGTATTCCCGTAGGTCGTAAGAACAAACTTCGCAAAAATTTCCTTGTTTTTTTTGTTTTGACTTACATTGCGGGCAAATAAGCCCGCTTTTACCGTGTATAAACTCATCGTCAGCCGATTTAAGCGTTCTCCCGTCGTAACTAATCAGAAAATACTCTTGCCCGTTTTTTAAGCAAAAATACAGCTTATTGTTTAAATAAACCACGTCTTGCCCTTTAAGCCAATCCAGCGTTCGTTTTGCTCCCCGATTTTTTAAAATATCGATAAAAGAAACTTCGTTTAACCGTGGCAAAATTTTGTCTTGCAAAATATTTTCGGTGTCGACTTCGTCGCAAATATCGGGCGATACGTATTTATCGGTTAAATCGTAACTATGCTCTTTTAAAATCTTATAACAAAAACTATGTATGGTTTTGACCGTTACGTCACGACTTTTGCAAAGCTTGTCTATTTCGTCTAAAAGCTCGTTACACGCTTTTACGGTAAAGGTAAGGCAAAGTATTTCGTTAGATTTACAAATTCCGTTATTTATATAATACGCAACTTTATTGGCAACGGTAAAAGTTTTTCCCGTACCCGCACCCGCATATAAAATTATATTGTTATATTTATCTTCGATTACCGCTTGTTGATTTTCGTCAGGTCTCATTTTTTTCCACCAAATCTAAAATATATTTTATGTTTAACGCATAGAATTCGGGAGCTAAATCGTCGAAATATTCTTTTCCGAAAGCGTTCCAACCGACAACGCAAGCATCTACTCCCGCATTTTTTGCACACATAACGTCATAGCGTGCGTCGCCGACGTATAACGTTTCGTTAGGTAATACCTTTGCTAGTTGCATTGCCTTTTTTAAAGGCTCTGCGTTAGGCTTATTTAAAAGAGTATCCTCTTTACCGATTATCACGTCGAAAACACTTTCCAACTTTTCCTTTTTAACCCATTCGAGCAACGGTATTTTACGTTTAGAAGAAATTAAACCAAGTTTTACCTTTCCTTTTAAAGCATAAAGCATATCTATTATTCCGTCAAAAAAAGGAACCCCGTTTTTTTGAGAACGGTCGTTGTCTTTTAAATATAATTCAAGTAGTTTTTCTTGGTCTTTTTCGGGGTAAGATTTAAAAAATTCCGTAACGGGAATACCGATTTTTGATTTTATACTCTCATCGCTTTCCTCAATCTTTCCGTACACGGTTAATAAAGCCTTTTTATATGAATTTATTATATACGGAAAGGTATTTACAAGCGTTCCGTCTAAATCAAACCCGATAAATTTATATTTCATATCACACCTTAAAAAACAAAAGCCGTAAACGACTTTTGTTATTTTTATTTTAACGATTGTTGTTTCATAAACATTTTCATAATAAGTTTATGAGGTAATATTTTTGAAAGTTTTGCCACAAAGCTTGCATACGCCCCGGGGACTACGTAATCTTTTTTCTTTTTTAAAGCTTTAAACGCTTTTTTTACTACAAATTCCGAAGAATACATACAGTCGAATTTTTTAATTACGCCCTTTTTGTTCCCTCTATCGAAAAAGCCCGTAGCCGTCCAATACGGACAAAGCGCCATAACGTGAATTTTTCTTTTTCTGAGCTCTCTATTTAACGCCCTTGAAAAACTTAAAACAAACGATTTACTCGCACCGTATATCGCCCCGTAAGGAATCGGCTCAAACGCCGCAATAGAGGCAACGTTTATTATTCTAGCGTCCTCACGCATACGTTTTAACGACAAATAAGTAAGATTCACCAAGGCTTTATCGTTTAAATCTATCATTCCGTTTATATCGACTTTATCACTCGTTTCAAACTCGTTAAACACGCCAAACCCCGCACCGTTTATAAGTAAGGATATTTCTGCGTTTTCACGCTCAAACACGGTTTCTATCTCGTTTAAAGCGTTATTATCGGTTAAATCGACGCTTATTATAACGCAAGGCGTTGTTAAAGAAGAAGCAAGCTCTTGCATTTTTTCGGTATTTCTCGCTATTAAAAACATTCTTTTGTAACCGAGCTTGTCCGATTGTTTTGCAAACTCTTTACCCATTCCCGAGCTTGCGCCCGTTATCACTATATCGTTCATTTTATAAACTCCTTTATAGGTGAAAACTCTTTAATATTATTCGGTGAAACGCACTCTATCGCATTTAAAACGAATTTTACGTCGTCCAACTTTTCCTCGTCTATATCAAATATTGCATTATAAAGCGACGACTTGTAGCACCCTAACTCATACGGCAAAAAACTGTTTACGGAAAAATCAATGTCCTTTAAAAAAGGCTTAATATAAAGCTCTTCACCCTCGGAAACGTTTTCAAACTGATTTATCGTTTGAGAAAACTTTCTGCCTCTGGACAAAAAATCCCTAGATATTCGCCTCAACAACCTAATCTTTCTCGAAGATAGCGTTACGCCGTCATAGCTAACTCCGTCGCAAACGTCAACGTATACCTTTAAGGCGTTTTCGGTATCCAAGTAGTCCGTATTAAACGAATGAATTCCCTCTAAAAAAATAAACGAATCCTTTTCTCGTTCTATTCTGATAGTTATATCGCTCCTGACAGAACGAGTAAAATCAAAAGTGGGCATATTTATAGCTTCAAAATTAAGCATTTTTTTTAAGTGTGCGTTAAGTAACGGAAATTCAACCCTTAAAGGATATTCGTAATCGGGAGACGCACCGTTTGCATACTCTTCGGGATTTATGGAATAAAAATAGTTATCCATAGAAATATAGTGACACTTTTTACCCTTTTTGTTTAATCTTTTAACAAGATTTTGGGTTAAAGTCGTTTTTCCCGCACCAGACGGACCGTTTATTAAAATTATGGGCTTTTCATTGATTTTCTTTAATATTGAAAAAGCAATTTCGTCAACTTGTTTAAAATAGTTTTCGTCACGGAAAACGTCTTTACTTTTTGATAAAAAATTTATTTCATTAACGTCGTATATCATTTTTTCACCTAAAAATATTTTAAAATTTTTTATCCGTTATGTCAATAGTAAACTTTAAAAACCTGCCTTATTATATGCTATTTTAAAAAATTTATTTATAACCAAAAAAAACGCCGATATAATCGGCGTTAAAATTATTCAACTCTTATCAAAGCGTCTATCTTTTTAAGCGTTTTTAAAGCGTTTATTTCATTTAGCGCTTGCTTAACTTGATTTTCGCTTGTGACGTCGGTAATAAATATTATAGACGCATTATCACCTACGACTTCTTTTTGAGTGATAGCGGTAATGCTTATATCGTGGTCACAGAAAATTCCCGTAACGTCTTTAAGTACACCCACAACGTTTTCGGTCGTTAATCTGATATAATATCTCGTTTCAAAATTCTGATTGAATATAGTTTTTTCACCGGCTTCGTCAGTGTTATCGAAACTAGAATATCTATGTTTGTTAACCTTACCCGCAAAAATTACGTCGGACACGATTGCCGAACCCGTAGGAAGCGAACCCGCTCCTTTTCCGTAAAGCATCACGTCTTCTACCATGTCGCCGTGTAACATTACTGCGTTAAAAGCTCCGCTTACGGAAGATAAAGGATTATCGTCTTTTATAAATGCGGGGTGAACTCTCGCCTCTATTCCGGAAGGAGTGTCTTTTGCAATAGCTAAAAGCTTTAAAGTGTAACCTAATTCTTTTCCGTAGGAAATATCCAAAGTGTCTACGTTGGTTATTCCTTCTCTATATATCTTTGAAAGCGGAACTTTTTTATTAAACGCCAAAGAAGACAAAATAGATAATTTGTAAGTAGCGTCGAAACCTTCTACATCCGCAGTAGGATTAGCTTCGGCAAAACCGTTTGCTTGCGCTTCCTTTAAAACCGACTCGTAAGAAAGTCCTTCGTTAGACATTTTTGATAAAATAAAGTTTGTCGTTCCGTTTATTATTCCTTTTAAAGATTGCAAGTTATTAGCTTGCATAGCTTCGTTTAAAACCCTGATAATAGGAACTCCGCCAACACAACTAGCCTCAAAATAAAATCCTGCGTTATGTGTTTTAGCAATTTGTTCTAGCTCGCTCCAATGTTTAGCGATTAACTCTTTATTAGCCGTAACCACCGTTTTACCGTTTTCAAGGGCAAGCTCGATAAACTTTTTAGCAACGCCCGTTCCGCCGATTACTTCAACAACAACGTCTATTTCGGGGTTTTTTACAATGTCGTTAATATCGTTATATATACGATTCTCTTTAACGCCTAACGCTAAAGCTCTTTCTTTGTTCAACTCCAAAACAGCTTTAACGTCAACATCGATTCCGTCAACCTTTAAAATTTTATCGTGATTTTTAGTTAAAATTTCATAGGTTCCGCCTCCGACGGTGCCTAAACCTAATATTGCAACTCCTAATTTTTTCATACGCTATAATCCTTATCTGTTTAAAAATTCAAGTACTTCGTTTAAAATATTTTCTCTTTTTATGGTTTTTGTAAATCTTTTTTCTTTGCTCTTTAACAGCTTTATGCTTTCGGGAATAGGCATAGCGGTTAAATCGCTTATTTTGTTACTTGCGGTAAAGGGGTCTGTTACCGTTTTGCCCGTCATCGCTCTTAATACGTCTGTAGGGAACTTATAAGGGCTTGCCGTTGACAAACAAACAACTTTTTCGTCTTCGCTGAAATTATCCCTAAAATCGTCGGTAACTTTTAACGCAACCGAAGTATGCGGGTCAACCGCATAATCGTAATCTTCAAAATAAGCGTTAATAATCGAACGAGATTCTTCTTCGTTACAGTAACTTGCGTAAAAATCGGACAATAACTCGTCTTTTTCGTTTTTAGTTACTTCGTAAACGCCATTTTCAACCAAATTTTTCATTCTTTGAGCGGTGAGAATAGAATTCCTTCCCGTAACTTCATATATAAGTCTTTCTAAGTTGCTAGAAATCAATATATCCATAGAGGGAGAACTCGTTTTATAAAAATCTCTGTTAATATCGTATTTTCCGCTATTAAAAAAGTCTGTTAAAACGTTGTTTTTATTCGATGCGCATATCAATTTTCCAACGGGAAGTCCCATTTTTTTAGCGTAGTAACAAGCTAAAATATTTCCGAAATTACCCGTAGGCACGCAAAAGTTTACTTTTTCTCCGTATTTTATTTCTCCGACTTGCGCTAAATCGGAATAAGCCGAAAAATAATACGCAATTTGCGGAGCCAGTCTTCCGAAATTTATTGAATTGGCAGAAGAAAATACAAAACCTTTTTCTCCTATTTTTTTCTGAACTTCTTTATCGTTAAAAATACGTTTTACCGCACTTTGACAGTCGTCGAAGTTGCCTTCTACCCCGCAAACGTTAACGTTTGCTCCGCTTTGAGTTTGCATTTGCATTTTTTGCATTTCGCTAACGCCCTCGCTAGGATAAAAAACACAAATTCTTACGCCGTCGGCATCACAAAAACCCTCTAATGCGGCTTTGCCCGTATCACCGCTAGTTGCGGTTAATATAAGAACGTTTTTGTCTTCACCGTTGATTTTACACCCTTCTTTTAGTAAATACGGCAAAACGGTTAAAGCCATATCTTTAAACGCGTGCGTTGGACCGTGATATAATTCCAAAACGTACTGATTGTCGTCTAATTTCACTAAAGGCGCAGGGTCTCCGTCAAACTTTGCGTAAGCGTTTTTACAAGCGTTTAACAATCTGTCATAGTCGTATTCTTCTAAAAACTTTGATAAAACGTACGCAGTCCTTTCGGCGTAATCCTTTTCTTCAAAACTCTTTAATTCTTCTAACGAAACCTGAGGAAAAGAACACGGAACGTATAAACCACCGTCGGGAGCTATACCCGTAATAATTGCTTTGGACGCCGTCACCTTTTCACTGTTTCCTCTTGTACTTTCAAAAAACATAATCCTCTCCAATTTTTCTTATTATACAATATTTTTCTCTTTTTATCAAATAAAATACGCTAAAATATAATTATATTGTCTTATAAATTGACAAAAAATATTTTTATGGTGTAAAATTACAATTAGGAGATAATATTATGAAGTATATAGTAATTTTAGGCGACGGAATGGCGGACAGACCGCTTAAAGATTTTGATAATAAAACACCTTTAGAAATGGCTTATAAGCCCAACATAGACAGACTTGCAAAACTTGGCGAACTCGGAATGGTAAAAACCGTAACAGACGGTTTTAAACCTGGTAGCGACGTTTGCAATTTGGCTGTACTCGGATATAATCCTAAACTTTATTATAAAGGACGTTCTTGCATAGAAGCAGTAAGTATGGGTATCAACTTAACCGAAGAAGACACCACTTATAGATGTAACCTCGTAACCCTTTCAGACGAACCGTGTTACGAAAACAAAACTATGGTAGACTATAGTGCAGGTGAAATTTCTACGGAAGAAGCAAAAGAATTAATAGAGTTTTTAAAAGAACACTTTAACAACGAAACGTTTAAGTTGTATAACGGTATCTCGTATAGGCATTGTTTGGTATCAAAATGCGGAAATCACGAGGCTATACTGACTCCGCCTCACGATATAAGCGGAAAGAAAATAACCGATTTTTTACCGCAATACGACGACAAATTGCTTGAAATGATGAAAAAATCTTATGAGCTTTTAAAAAATCATCCCGTCAACCTAAAAAGACTTAAACAAGGCAAACGACCCGCAAACTCGGTATGGTTTTGGGGAATGGGAACAAAACCTTCTTTACCCGATTTTAAACAAAAAACAGGGCTTAACGGAGCGGTAATTTCGGCAGTCGATTTAGTTAAAGGAATAGGAATTCTTGCTAATATGGAAAACATTTCCGTTCCTAACGTTACGGGCGATATAGACTCCAATTTTGACGGAAAAGCGGAGTATGCTTTAAATGCGTTAGAGAAAAACGACTTCGTATACGTGCATATGGAAGCTCCCGACGAATGTGGACACAGAGGTCAAGCAGAAAACAAAAAGCTTGCCATCGAACTTATTGACGAACACGTAGTAGGAAAAATCGTGCAAAGTTTGGACGATAAAAAAATCGACTATACTATTATGATTTTACCCGATCACCCCACTCCGATTGAAATAAAAACTCACGCAAAAGAACCGGTGCCTTATCTTCTTTACTCTAGCTTAAAAAATAATTGCACGAATAGTTCTTTATATTCTGAAAAAGAAGGAGAAAAAAGCGGAATTTTCATTGAAAAAGGATACAAGCTAATAGATAGAATGATAAATTACGCAAAATAAAAATTAACAATATTTATAAACGGCTAACGAAACGATTCGTTAACCGTTTATTTATAGCTATAATTGATTATTTATTTTTTCCAAGTTCTCTTGAACGATTACTACAAGCGACGCAACAATTATCTACGATTTTAGTTAAATTACCCTCTTTAAGCTTTTCCAAACCTGCAAGCGTAGTTCCGCCCTTTGAACAAACGTCGTTGATAAGCGTATCTATATCTTTTCCGCTTTCCTTTATCATTTGAGCCGAACCGCTCATAGAATCGGACACCAACTTTAATGCAACTTCATACGGAACGCCACGTGATACAGCGCTATCGACAAATGCTTTTACGTAATAATAAGCATATGCGGTAAAACTGCCTGCTAAAGGAATAACCTCGTCCATTAAATTTTCGTCTATTATCGAAACAGAACCAAACGACGATACTACCTCGTAAAAAAATGCTTTATCTTTTTGTTCGCAATTTTCGGAAAAACACATACTTGAAGCGGATTTACCTATCATTGCGCAAGTGTTAGGCATAACTCTGGCAATTTTTGCTTTATCAAATTTTTGCGAAATGGTTGATATAGCAACTCCTGCCATTATAGAAATTATATTAACTTCACCTACCGTTTGAACGCCGTTAAAAACGTTATTTAATTCTTGAGGCTTCACCGAAAGCAATATCGCAACACATTCGTCAAAAACTTGTTGCACGTTTTCGGCAACCTTTATTCCGTCTTTTTTTAAATTTCCACAAACGGGTGAGTAAGTATCGTAAATAAGCAGTTCGTCTTTATCTAGTAATTTTTTTTCTAACATTCCTTTTACTATGGAACTACCCATTTTACCATATCCGATTACTCCGAATTTCATTTTCTCACCTGCCCGTTTCCGTATATTTTATAATGATAAGAGGTCATTTCTTTAAGTCCTAGCGGACCTCTTGCGTGTAATTTTTGCGTACTTATTCCTAACTCTGCTCCAAAACCGAAACATCCGCCGTCCGTAAACCGTGTAGAGGCGTTAACGTATACGCAAGCCGAATCCAAAGCGTCCATAAATTTTTCAGCAACAGATAAGTCTTTTGTTATTATAGTTTCGCTATGTCCCGTACCATACTTTAAAATATGTTTTACCGCATCGTCAAAACCGCTTACAACTTTTATTGAAAGATTTAAAGAATCATATTCGGCGTAATATCCGTCGGATAAAAGCGGTTCGACTTTTATTGTTTTAACGCTTTCGTCCCCTCTTAAAATTACGTTGCGTTTTTCAAGCTCTTGTTTAACCATAGGCAAAAAAACGTTTGCTATTTCGTCGTCCACAATAAGCGTTTCAACTGCATTACACACGCTAGGCCTTTGAGTTTTTGCATTAATCAATACGTCCATAGCCAACTTTAAATCGGCATTTTTATTTACGTACATATGACAAACGCCCGCACCCGTTTCTATAACGGGAACTTTTGCGTTTTCTACAACTGCATTTATCAGTCCCTTACTTCCTCTAGGGAGAACTAAGTCAACAAATCCTTTAGCCGTAATCATTTTATTAACCCATTCTCTTTCACTGGGTAATAAAATTACGCTGTCTTCGCAAATTATACCTTTTATAGCATTTTTTATTACTTCAACAAGCGTTTCGTTTGTGTTTTTTGCGTCCTTTCCGCCCTTTAAAAGACATACGTTACCCGTTTTAATACATAGGGACGCTACGTCTACCGTAACGTTCGGACGTGATTCGTATACAACGCCTATCACACCGAAAGGTATTCTCGTCTTTTTTATAAGCAACCCGTTATCAGTCGTCCATTCTTGAATTGTTTCACCAATCGGGTCATCTAAAGAAACAACCTTTAAAATATCACTTGCAATAGCGTCTATCCTTTGTCCGGTCAAAAGCAATCTATCTAGCATATTTGTAACGCCGTTATTTTTAGCAATTTCCATATCGACTGCGTTGGCCTTTAAAATTATTTCTTTATTCTCTAAAATTGCCGACGCAATACTCTTTAAAGCGTTATTTTTTTGTTCGGTGGAAGCAATTTTCAGGCTTTGAGAAGCCTCTTTTGCTCTTTCGAAATAATTCATTTTATCCCTCCGTTATTACTAGGTTATTAGCATGAACAACTACTTCTTTAGAATTTTTCAAATCTATTTTTTTAAGTTGCGAATAATCGAATAAAACCACGCCTTTAGCAAAAACTATTCCGCTTGTATCTGAAATTTCAACGACTTCTCCACGTTTAAACTGACCGTTTAACGAGACTATTCCGCAAGAAAGAAGACTTTTTCTACTTAAAATCGCCTTTTTTGCACCGTCGTCCACGGTTATTTTACCTTCTATATTAGCGCAATATTTTATCCAACTTTCTTTTAAGTCTAAATGTTCTTTCTTTCCTTTAAACAAACTGCCAATATTTTTTCCGTCGACAACCTCTGAAAGTTTATTAATTTTGGTTTTATTCACTATCATCATCGGAATTCCGGAATTATTTGCAATTTCTCCTGCCTTAATCTTCGTTGACATTCCGCCCGTTCCATATACGGTACCTGCCCCGCCCGCCATTTGACGAACTTTATCATCGATAACGTCGATTTCTTTTAACAATTTTGCGTCTTTATCGACGTTAGGATTAGCTGAATACAATCCGTCCACATCGGATACTAATACGAGCATATCTGCATTCAACACCAAAGAAACCATAGCCGAAAGCGTATCGTTATCACCGACTTTTATTTCTTCAACGGCTAAAGCGTCGTTTTCGTTTATAATGGGAACAACGTTCATTGAAAAAAGTTTTTCTATTGTGTTCTTTAATGAAATTATTCTTTTTCTGTTTCCGAAATCGTCGTGATTTAATAAAATTTGAGCGCATTTTAAATTAAACACGGAAAACAATTGCTCGTATTCTTGCATTAAAGACATTTGTCCTATTGCGGCGCAAGCCTGTTTCTTTACAATATCGGAAGGACGTGTGGAATACCCCATTTTTTTAAGCCCGACAGCAACTGCGCCCGAACTAATTAAACATACGGAAATACCTTTTTCTTTTATTATAGAAATCTGTTTTATAAGTTCTAAAATGTTACTTTTGTTTATTTCGCCTTTGTCGTTTATAAAAAACGAAGAACCGATTTTAATAACAATTTTTTTCATAGCGTTCCTTTTTAAAAATAAAAGGAATTGAGTGCATTTTCAATTCCTTTTACATTATTAATCCGTAATTAAATCACTGTAATTTTTCTTATAATACTTAACTGCGGTCGTATCGTCGCCTAAATAGTTCGAAATAAAGTTGTTTAATTCCTTTTGAACTTGATTAGAAACTAACGAATCTATTTTAGATTCCTTAAACGCATCGTACTCAGCCCACGAACTAAAATCGGATTTTTCAATCTTTTCAATATTACGCTCAACGACTTTAGTACAAACCATAATGTGAATACCGTAATCGGTAACGACTAAACCGTACGAACCAACTCCGTTTTCAACTAACGCTTTAGCACACTTGTTAAATTCTTCAACGTATTGATTATTCTTGGGTGAATACAAATAACCGTAGAGTTTTCCTAAACAACCGGGATCTGTACTAAAAGCATAAAGCAAGTCTTCAAAAGCGTTTTTAAATGCTTCGTCGTAGGTTAAAGTTTGTACAGACGCATCGTTATTAAAGAACTTTATATCCGTAATTCCGATGGGTTTGAGATATGTGTCGGCAAATGCAGTAAAGCTAATTGAATTAGGCGTTGCAGAATCACAAGTCCATTTTGTCTCTTCTACGTCGTCGCTATTCTTTTCCGTTGTTGAAACGGGATTAGACACGCTTCCTAAATATTTTTTAACTGCGGAATTAGACGAACACAAGTATTTATCGCCAAAAACAAAATCCGTTCCGTCGTACGAGCCGTATCCGTTTACAACCCAATACGCTCTTTGGTCTTGTGCAACTATAGTGTTTGCAAGCTCGTTTCTAAAACTTTCAACCTCGGCAGTAGTAATACCTTTTTTTGCTTTGTAGGTTTTTAACGATTCTTCTTGCCAATCGGAAAAACCAATAAGCAAGTTGCTTACGTATCCGTAATTATTATAAGGATTATAAACTATAAACGTGTCCTCGTCGGCGCTCGTTAAATCTGTTTCGTAGTCGGATACGCTTGCATCGTACTTATCTTTCTGCGTGTTATATAAAGATTCGTAAGCAGAATAAAGCATATCGTCGGTCATTCTACTTTCTACGTCTTTTTCAAGATAATTTTCAAAAGTATTAACCATAGCTTGAACCTTTTCGGTGTAAAGCATTTCTTTAAAATAAGTATACTTTTCTACTTCTTCGCTCTTATAATTTTCATTAGAAGGAATAACGTAGTACGAACGCAAATTCTCTAAACCTTTATTTAAAGCTTTACGGTTTGCACGAGAAGAAACGTCGTAATCGAATTCAGCAAACTTATACATATTTAAATCGTATAAATTCGTGTAATTCGCTTTGATTTCAGCAAGATTTTCTTCCGAACAGTCTTTACCGAGTTTAACTAAAACCGCCTTATATTCGTTGTCGGTAGGAGTTTCGATCTTCATTTCTTCTTCGGTGAAATCTCTTTCTTCCTCTTCATAAGGATTTGCTCTTTCGTCCAAAGTTACGCTCTCGGTTGTTTTAGTTTCGTCGTCTTCAGAATCGGAATATTGTTCTATAATAGAAGCAATAGCGTCTTTTAATTCAAATTCCGCTTCGGCTTTTTGATAAGCCGTTAAAAATAAATCTATATCAGACTTTGCGACTAATTCTTGATTAGTGGTCGTAGCTAAAAGATTTTCATAAAAATATTTTTCAAAATCCGTTCTTTCGCTCTCGGCTTTATTTTTTACAGAACTGTAAAATTGCGTTAAACGTCTTCTTGCAAATTGTTCCACAACCGCATTGTTAACTAAATTGTCCAATATCGTTTGGAAAGTTTTTGAAGTCGAATAACCGTAATAATTTACGTAATAATAGCCGTAAGACAAATAACCCGAATAAAGGTCTTTCTTGTAAATAGATTTACTTTCTACGTTTAATTTATCGTCCTCTTCGTCGTCAATCTTTATTTTAGCAATCACTAATTTACTGCTTTTTTCTCCGTCGGTCGAAACCAAATTACAAGCCGAAACAACACTGCCAAGACAAGCAACCGACAAAATTAAACATAAAATTTTTACCCAAAGTTTCTTCATAGGAATCTCCTATTTTTTATTATTGCCCACTTACGGAGCTTATAACTATACCTTGTTATTATACTAGATATATAACTTATTTGCAAGGATTTTCGAGATTTTTTCGCAAATTTTTTATAATAAGCGGATTTTTTTAAGACAATAAAGATATTATTTCGTTTAATCTATCCGTTCCGCTAAAACATACCGAATTAAAAGTTAATACGGGAACGTCCTTTACCGATAAAACGCATTGAATTTCATCGTCTTCTATAACCGATAAGAGTTTTTGATTATTTAGAGAATTTATATCCTTAAAGTAAAATTCCGCTTTGTCTTTATTGACTTCCGCCTTAATAATATCAAAAGTTTTACATAAAACTTTTAAGTAGGCTATGTTTATTAAGTTTTTAACTTCGTCGGGCATTGCACCATACGTTTTTTCGATTTCTTCGGCTAGTTTTCGCATTTCCTCTTTCGATTTTATCTCTGAAATACGTTTATAGCAATCCATTCTTGCCGTAGGATAATCAATGTACGTTTCAGGTAAAAAAGCAGTTACCAAACAATTAATTTCACATTCTTTTTCAAAATCGTCGTTGGTAAGTTTTTCCTTTAACAATTTTGAATAAAGCTCGTAACCTATTTTTTCCATATGTCCGTGCTGTTCTTTGCCTAGCACGTTTCCCGCTCCCCTTATCTGCAAATCTCTTAAAGCAATTTTATATCCGCTACCGATTTCGGAATACTCCATAAGAGCGTTTAATCTTTTATAAGCAACGTCGGTTAAAGCAGTTTTTCTATACATAAAATAGGCATACGCCATCCTATCGCTTCTTCCAACCCTACCTCTTAACTGGTACAAAGTCGAAAGCCCGAGCTTGTCGGCGTCTATTACGACCAAAGTATTCGCTTTTGGTAAATCTATACCGTTTTCTATAATGGTAGTTGCAATCAATAAATTAAATTCTCCGTTATAAAACGACAATATTTTTTCTTCTAATTCCCTTTCTCTCATTTGTCCGTGAGCCGTAAGAATTTTAGCTTGCGGTATTAAAGTAGCTATTTTAGAAGCGAAATCGTTTATGCTTTCTACCTTGTTATACAAAATATAAACTTGCCCGCCACGAGCAAATTCCCTTGCTACGGCCTCAACAATTATATTATAATCTTGTTCCAAAACAAAAGTTTGAGTGGGAATTCTATTAGAAGGCGGTGTGTTAATTTCCGAAATATCCCTTATACCGACAAGCGACATATGAAGCGTTCTCGGAATCGGCGTAGCAGTTAAGGTTAACGTGTCTATATTTTCTTTAAGCGTTTTTATTTTTTCTTTATGCTCTACACCGAAACGTTGTTCTTCGTCTAAAATCAACAAGCCTAAATCGTAAAACTTTATGCTTTTACCAAATAAAGCGTGCGTTCCGATAATAATATCTATATCTCCGTTTTCAAGTTTTTTTAATAAAGTTTCTTTTTCTTTTATCGTCTTAAAACGGTTTAAAACCTCTATTTTCGCACCAAATCCCTCAAAACGCTTTTTAAAAGTTAAATAGTGTTGTTGAGATAAAATCGTTGTAGGACAAACTACCGCAGATTGTTTTCCGTCTAAATAAGCTTTAAAAACGGCCCTCATAGCAACTTCCGTTTTCCCGAACCCGACGTCACCGCAAATAAGCCTATCCATTATTTTATCGCTTTCCATATCGGCTTTAACTTCGGCAACGGCAGAGGCTTGGTCTTCGGTTAACGCATATTCGAATTTTGAATCGAACTCGTTTGAAAACTCGTTATCGGGAGAAAAAACAAAACCCTTTCTTTCCTTTCTGGACTTATAAAGCTTTTTTAAGTTTATCGTCATTAAGGAAATCGACTCTTTTACCTTTTCTTTTATCCTTTCGAACTCATCGCCGATTTTATTGAGTCGTGGCTCGGCTTCGGCTCCCAAATATTTTGAAACCCTATCTAATTGGTCAAGCGGAACGTATAATCTGTCTCCGCCACGATATTCTAATTCGAGATAATCTTTAGTGCTGTCGCTAGTGGTTATTCTGCTGTTGCCGATAACTTTTCCTATACCGAAAACTTCGTGGACGGCATAATCTCCCACTTTAGGAGCAGAAAAGCCGGTAAATTTTTTAGTCTTTAACGTTTTTTTCTTTGGAGCGGTTAAAAAAATCTCCGAAGTGCCTATAACAACAAGCTTGTTTTTATGTTCTATAAAACCTTTACCCAAGTACTCTTGAGTAAGACACACGCCTTGAAACGCGTTTATTTCCGAAATTATTCTAGACGGAACTCCGCTATCGGAAACCCTAGTCCAAAGAGTGCTAGCCTTTTCGTTATCACCGCAACAAAGCAATACGTTATAACCGCATTTATACCAATCTTTTAAATCGTCTGTCAAAGAATTTGAATTAAAAGAATAATTGGCTAACGGCGACGTATTCAATCTTACAATTTTTAAAGGATTATAAAATGAAATTGCCGACGTAAGATTTTGCAATGAAAGACTTTTTAATTTTAAAATTTCACTAGTAACGTATTCTTTTGTAAAAATCTGTCTTACGGAAAAATCAAAAACTTCACCCCTTGACAGTAATAAAGAACATCTTTCTAAAAATTCTTTACAATAGCCGTCGGCACGCTCGTCAATAAGCTTTCCTTCGTCAAAAACAGCGGTATACTCGCTCAAACAATTTATAAATCCCGTACCACTAAATAACGGCATTAAAGCATATAGCTTATCGTCGTATCCGCTTTGTAGTTGCCCGAATAAGTCAAGGGCAAGATTTTTTGAGTTTACTATGGTAAAACTCTCCCCTTTACGCTTAACGCTTTTAAAAAGCTTGTCTTTTACTTCTTCGATATTTTGTACAGATAAATCGAATTCATAGGCAGGCAAACAAAAAAAAGTTTGAACGATTTCTTCTTTTCCACCGTTATCGACGTTAAAAGAATAGATTTTTTCAACCTCGTCAAAACCGAATTCAACCCTAAAAGGCGAAACGTAACTGATAGGGAATATATCTACTACGTCGCCTCTAATCGTAAACTCGCCTCTTTCTTTTACCTCGTCAACCCTTTTATAACCGAAATTTGCTAGTTTTAAGCTTATGTCAGAAAAGGAATAGCTTTCACCTACGTTTATTTCCAAACTGCTAAAATCAAGTAAAGTCGGTTGCATCAACGCCTCTAACGTGGTCACGACGTGAACTTTACGTTTCTTTATTTTATATAAAGTTGTAATTCTTTCATATATTACGTCTTTACTATAAAAGGCTTTTGAAAGTAATATCTCGTTTTTGGGCGAAAAAACACACACTTCCGACTCGGAAAAAGCTTCTAATTCGACAGCGGTATTCCTTGCTGAAATTAAATCGGGCGCTATGTATAATAGTGGCTCGTTCAATAAAACAGCCGTTCTTATTTTTTCGCCCAGAGTAACGCCGAACACCGCAGTAGGAACCCCACTGCGGACGCTGTCGATTATTTCTTTTTGGCTTTCATCGGTTATATTTTTTAAATATTTTAACACCTTAAAACCCTTTTATCCGTTATACTCGCTCATAATTTTATCGAAATCTTTTCCTGAAATAAAATCATAAACGGCTTTACTTACTCTACTAAAAGCTTGCTTATATTTATCAAGACTGTTTTTATCAATATCCGTCAACACATAATCGATAATCGGTATAGGACAATCATCATCCATTTTACTGCCTATTCTTATTCTCGGAAAATCGCTACTATTAAGCATTTTTACGATATTTCTCATACCGTTATGCGTTCCCGCACTTCCGTTTTTCCTAATTCTTAAGGACGCCTTCGGAATATCCAAATCATCATATACAACCAAAACGTTGCAAACGGGAATTTTATAATAATTTACAAGCTCCGCAACGGCTTCTCCGCTTAAATTCATATAAGTAAGCGGTTTTGCAAGTATTACTTTTTCGCCGTTTATAACGGTTTTACAAACTAGAGATTTCTTTTCTTTTAAAAAAATTTCCAAACCGTTATCTAACGCAAACCTGTCCAACGCCATAAAACCGAGATTATGGTACGTGGTTAAATATTTTAAATCGGGATTTCCCAAGCCTACGATTAAATACATAATTTCCTTTATTTAAAAAACCACCTTTTCGGTGGTTTTTTCTTTAGTTATCTTTAAATAAGTCCGACATTTTTTGGTCGCTGTAAATATTTTCGATTGCGTGAGCGAATAATTTAGAAACGGACAAAACTTTGATTTTATCGAGTTTCTTTTCCTCGGGCAACTGAATGGTATCTAATATAACCAATTCTTTAATGCAAGAATCGTTAATTCTTTGGATAGCAGGACCGGACAAAACGGCGTGCGTACAACAAGCGTAAACGGATTTAGCGCCT
Organism: uncultured Christensenella sp.; assembly: GCA_964601265.1. Classification (GTDB taxonomy): domain Bacteria; phylum Bacillota; class Clostridia; order Christensenellales; family Borkfalkiaceae; genus UBA4675. Next base: position 5,873 of record CAZRMT010000009.1, on the reverse strand, counting down.
CTGTCTTTTAAAATTTGAGCGCCTTGACAAATAGTTCCCGCCGTGTCTATCATATCGTCTACCATTAAGCAATCTTTACCCTCGATGTTACCGATAATGTTCATAACCTCTACTTGATTTGCTTTAGGTCTTCTTTTATCGACGATAGCCATCGTGCAACCGAGCTTTTCGGCAACGTTTCTCGCTCTACCGACACTGCCTACGTCGGGAGAAACAACGACTAAATTGTCGTTTTTCATATCTTTAAAATACTTATAAAGCAACGGACCGCCTACCAAGTGGTCTACGGGAATATCGAAAAATCCTTGAATTTGCGCAGCGTGTAAATCCATAGTAAGAATTCTGTCAGCTCCCGCCTTTGTTATTATATCTGCCACTAATCTTGCAGTAATCGGATCTCTCGCCTTTGCTTTTCTGTCTTGACGAGCATATCCGAAATAAGGTATAACCGCCGTAATTCTTCCTGCCGACGCCCTTCTTACGGCGTCAATCATAACCAACAATTCCATTAAATTTTCGTTAACGGGAGTGCAAGTAGACTGAATTAAAAACACGTCTCTTCCTCTAACCGTTTCTTTTAATTGAACAGTCGTTTCCCCGTCGGAAAAATGACCGACTTCCATGTCACCCAAAGCAATGCCAAGTTCTTTACAAATGGCTTCTGCCAAAGGCTTATTAGAATTACCGCTGAAAATCTTAATTTCTGTTTGATTAGTAATCATAACTTCCTCCAAAAGCATTTAGTTTATTTAATATAAACGATTTTATTATAAATGTTGTAACGGTTATTGTCAAGTAAAAACCGCCAAATACGCCACATTATCCTAACGATTTCTTACTCTTTCAAAAAAGTTTACCATTAAAGCTTTGCACTCTTCTTCCAGCACTCCGCCCGTGTATTGAGAGTTATGATTAAGCCCGTTGTCGGACAACAAAGAAAACTTGCTTGCGACGGCTCCGCTTTTTTTCTCGTATGCGCCGAAAACCACTTTTTCTATCCTAGAATTTATTACCGCTCCGCAACACATTATACACGGCTCTAACGTACAGTAAAGCGTACAGTTTTCTAATCTCCAACTCTTCAATTTTTTACAAGCTTTTTCTATGGCGGTAACTTCGGCGTGCCTTACCGCATTTTGCGTTTTTTCACGCTTGTTATAAGCTTTTGATATTATCTTTCCGTCCTTAACGACTACTGCACCGATAGGAACTTCACCCTTTTTCTCCGCCTTTTTCGCTAGCGTTATGGCGATTTTCATAAAAAACTCGTCGTTCATTTATGATACCTACCGTTTTCTTTTATTTTAAAGGCTCTATATATTTGCTCCAACAGCATAACCCTAAACATCGTATGCGGAAAAGTCATTTTTGAAAAAGACAATTTTTTATTGCTTCTTTGTTTGACGTCGTCGCTGACGCCGTAAGAACCGCCTATTACAAAAGTAACCTCCTGCCCTTTATCGACGAAATCGCCTATAAACTCCGCAAACTCTTCACTTGAAAAATTACTTCCGCCAATGTCGGCTAAAACGCAAGTTCCCTTTATTTTTTCTATTATCGACAAACCTTCTTTTCTTTTAATAATTTCTATTTCCGCCTTGTCGGGTTCGCTCACGAAATTTTCTTCTTTAACTTCGATTAGCGAAAGCTTACAAAACCTTGAAAGCCTTTTTACATATTCTTCCACTGCGGAAACAAAATATTTTTCTTTAATTTTACCTACGCATATAACGTTTATTTTTATCATAATGCAAATAGCCACATAATCATACATACCCCGAAAGGAATAAGTAAGTACAATAACTCCTTGTCGAAAGATTTTTTATTTTCTTTATTTTTCGCTATTTTAACTATCGCAATAATTGTTCCTATAACGGCAACCACCAATCCGCAAACCATTAAAATAATTACCATTAGGTGAGAAAACTTTACAAAATAGTAAAAAATCAAAACAAAAAAATTATTCAAAAAGTGCATTAAAAACGAAGATAAATCGCTATCGGTATAAATTATCGTTAAAGCAAACACGCATCCGAATATAAATTGATAAATCGTTTGCGCGGGGGACATATGAAAAAACGCGAATAAAACGGCGGTGTATAATACCCTTATATACGCTTTATGTTCCGCCAACGAATCGAACAATATTTCACGAAACAACAATTCTTCGCATAAGGCGGGAAGAATTGCGATAAAAACCGTTAAAACGATAAAATTCCAAACGGAAAAATCGGGCAAAATCACTTCGGGTTGCTTATATGAAAACATTTTTTGCAAAAATTTTATAAAATAGTCGTTTGCGTTTGCAAAACCGAACATTATTCCGAAAGTCATCAATAACACGTACGGCACGTATTTTATATGTAAACTTTCCCTTTTTAAAACGCACGGAAAAATATTTTTATCTTTTAAGCCGTATACGATTAACACAATCAAAAACGACAGCGGAAAAGTGCCGTAACTTAAACACGTAAACCAAAGTTCTTTTCCGAAATATTCGCTCGCATTTATACCATCGGGAACGTTGACTTGTATTATTAAACTCAAAATCAAGTTTAATAAAAAATAAACGGCTAACGTAAAAACAAAAAAATATGAACTTTCTTTTATCGTTAATTTACTGTGAATTTCTTTTTTCTCTTCCATAATATCCTAATAATTAGGGAGCAGTAAATAACTCTGCTCCCGCAAATAATTAATTTCTTCCAAAGCTTTTAGCTCTCATTCGAACCATTTTCGCAAGCGTATCGGTAAACACGCTCTCTTTAATCCTTACCGTCCAGTAACCCGTTTTACCCGGCCAATTCATACGGTATTCGTTGCCGAGCAACAATAAATCCTGTATCGGTATCATAGTAAGCTTGCTATCGCACGCATACGCAATATCGAGCAATGCGTTCGCAACGCTTTCCGTCCCGCTTAATTTCTTATAAATTTTAAGATAATCCAAGCACTTTTGAACTTTTTCTTTAAACGAAGCAAACTCTTCTTTGTCTAAACTTTTCACATAGCCCATAACGGTTTCGTTGTCGTGAGTACCGGTATAACATACCGAATTTTCGGTAATATTCCAAGGCAAATAAGGGTTCTTATCGTTGTCGCCGAAAGCAAATAACACTACTTTCATAGAAGCAAAACCCGTTTCATATATAAGGTTGTATACGCCTTCGTCCAAGGTTCCGAGGTCTTCCGCAATAATTTTTCTGTTTGAAAGTTTTTCAAAAATCTCTCTTCCGTCGGCTTTTATCCAACTTCCGTTAACGGCAGTGCTTTCGGACACGGGAATAGACCAAAATCTGTCAAGCCCTCTAAAATGGTCAACCCTCACGACGTCGAAAATCTTTTGGGCGTGAGCAATTCTCGAAAGCCACCATTTATAATCGGTTTTTCTCAAATAATCGTAGTTGTATACGGGATTGCCCCACAATTGTCCGGTTGCGGAGAAATAATCGGGGGGAACTCCCGCAATAAAAGTCGGCTTTAAGTTTTCGTCCAACATAAATATATCGTGGTGTTTCCACACGTCTACGCTATCGTAAGAAACGTAAAGCGGTAAATCGCCTATAATTTTAATATTGTTAGAGTTGGCGTATTTTTTTATTTTTTTCCATTGTTGCCAAAATTTAAACTGTATAAATTGCCAAAATAAATATTCTTGTTTGTTTTTTAATCTAAATTTTCTCAATGCCTCTGCGTCGGAATACTTATACTCGGCGGGCCAATCCGACCAACAAACGGGATATTTTTGTTTTAACGTCATAAATAGCGCATAGTCGTGATACTCGCCCTTTTGTACGAAAGCACTAAACTCTTTATCCTTAACGTTAAAACGAGAAAAAGCTTTACGCAATAAATCGTATCTCGTTTCGTACAAATAGCCGTAATCTATTTTGTCGCCTTTTTCGATAGCCTTTTCAACTTCTCTAAAAGTTAAAAGTCTTTCGTCCCTTAAAGTTTCTATATCTATAAAATAAGGATTACCCGACCTATCCGAACAAGACTGGTATGGCGAATCGCCGTAACCCGTTTGAACCAAAGGAAGAATTTGCCAATACGAATGTCCGCTCTTTTTTAAAAAATCAACGAATTTTATTGCGCTTTTGCCTAACATTCCGATTCCGTACTTGCTCGGCAAAGCGGAAATCGGCATAATAATTCCGCAATTTTTTTCCATAATTTCTCCTCTTATCGCACCTGTCGACAATTTTCAGCATAAAAAATCTTTATAATTATATTATCTTTTTTCTTTTTTTGTCAAGGACTTTTACCGAACTTTAAAACAAAAAATAATTTTTAAAAATATATTTTTCGATAAATTCCATTGCATTAAAGTTTTTTTTGTTGTATAATTTAGCAAGAATAAAATTTAAGGAGATACATTATGCCATTAGTAACTAGCAAAAAAATGTTCGAAAAAGCATACAAAGGCGGATATGCCGTAGGTGCTTTTAACGTTAACAACATGGAAATCGTTCAAGGTATTACAGAAGCTTGTAAAGAAGAAAAAGCTCCCGTTATCCTTCAAGTTTCCAAGGGCGCAAGAGCTTACGCTAACCACACGTATTTGGTTAAGCTTGTAGAAGCCGCCGTTATCGAATGTCCCGAAATTCCCGTAGTTCTTCACCTTGACCACGGTCCCGACTTCGAAACGTGTAAAGCTTGTATCGACGGAGGATTTACTTCCGTTATGATAGACGGTTCCGCTCATTCTTTCCAAGACAATATCGCTTTAACCAAAAAAGTCGTTGAATACGCTCACGACCACGGCGTCGTAGTAGAAGGCGAACTCGGAACCTTGTCCGGTATCGAAGACGAAGTTGCTCACGAAGTCGGTTCTTATACCCGTCCCGAAGAAGTTGAAGAATTTGTTTCTAAAACGGGCGTTGACTCTTTGGCAATCGCAATAGGAACTTCTCACGGAGCATATAAGTTCAAACCCGAACAATGCACCTTAAACGCTCAAGGAATTTTAGTTCCCCCCGCGCTTAGATTCGATATTTTGGAAGAAGTTTCTAAAAGACTTCCCAACTTCCCCATAGTTTTACACGGTTCTTCTTCCGTTCCTCAAGAATACGTTAAGATGGTTAACGAATTCGGCGGAAAGATGCCCAACGCTATCGGCGTTCCCGAGGACGAATTACGCCACGCAAGTCAATTATCGGTTTGCAAAATCAATATCGACTCCGATTTAAGACTCGCTATGACGGGTACTATCCGTAAATTCTACGCTGAACACCCCGACAAATTCGACCCCAGAGAATATCTTAAACCTGCAAGAGCAAACATTAAGGAGCTTGTCAGACACAAACTTCGTGACGTTTTAGGTTGCGCAGGCAAAGCCGAAGAATGTCTTTAAGATATAATCGACGAATTTAATATACAAATAAGTTAATCGCATCCTTTCGGGGATGCGATTTTTTTGTTATAATAAATAACGAAGAAATGAATAGTGAATAATTGCGGACGTGCGTATTATATATTTTTTTACAAGGATATACAAATTTTTATATCCGATTACGTAAGTGCATAAAATATTCAACACATAATGAAGGGACTCCCACGCCGTTTAGAACGGCTCGGAGTGACGGGAAAGAAAAAGCTTTGATAAACTAATCGGTTTCTTGCGTGTCTAAAAGCTGTGGGTCTAACTCCTCTAAAGGCTTTTCGTCTTTCATACTCATAACGTAATTATTGTAGTCCTCTTCCGTCATTTTTATTATTTTCTTCTTTTTTTTGCTCATAAAAAAACTCCTTTCGATTTCAATATTAGAAGTATTGACTTTAAAAGGAGTTTTTATTCAGTTACTATTTATTTTTGGGACAAACGGCAATACATATTCCGCAAACGGCGCCTCTGCCGACGTCCTTGTATT
>CAZRMT010000008.1:30008-32306 GCA_964601265.1 uncultured Christensenella sp. | reverse complement strand
GGGAAAATCACTTATTTTTTTTGTTTAGTGTAAATAAAACGGATTTTATCTAATTTTCTTAATTTAATAAATAAATTTCCTTGACAAAAGCTAAAAAACATATTAAAATATATGAGTAATTGCTGATATACCTCAGGTGGTAGAGGACCGCATTGGTAATGCGGCTGTCCCGGGTCCGAGTCCCGGTATCAGCTCCATTTTTTGGTATTTTATGCAATTTCTGTATAAAATACCATTTTTTTTGCTGTTGAGCATATGTGATTAGGTAAAAAATGCAAAAAGTAAGCGTTGAATAATTGCTTGACAAAAACTATTTTTGGATATATTATTAAACGGTTGCTAATTACGGGAGATAAATAATGCGTATAATTTCGTTTGATATAGAAAGTTGTAACGGTAATTCCAAAGAAGCTAGTATGTGTAGCTTCGGTTACTGTATATCGGACGAAAATTTTAATATTACGGAGAAAGAAGATATACTTATAAATCCCGCAAGCGAAAAATTTATTTTAAGCGATAAAAAAAGAATTTTCGGAATAACGCTAGCGTATCCGCAGAAAGTTTTTCGTTCCTCGCCGTTGTTTTGCGAAGTGTACGATCACATTAAAGAGCTTATTGAAAGTTGCGATTTGGTTGTAGGATTTTCCATTGAAAACGACTTAAATTATCTTAATAAAGCGTGTGAATATTATTCTTTGGAAAACATAAATTTTTCTTTTATAGACGTACAAGAATTAGACGCTATGAATAGGGGAGTTACTCAAAAGGAAAGTCTTGAAAAAGCCGTTAGCAACTACAGTATTGATTTTACGCTTCATAAATCGGACGACGACGCATACGCCACGCTTTATTTGGCAAAAAAAATATGTGAAGAAAACGGTAAAACGCTTAACGGGCTTATGGAAAAATTCAATATAGTAAAAGGCGAAAATTTTTCCGAAGGTTTTTCACATTGCTATTCGCTCACGGGCGTAAAAAGTGAAAAAGGTGTGGCTAACGGTTTAAAGGTAAAAAAATATTTATTCTTTAAGCATTTTAGAAAAATGAAAAAGCAAAGCGGTTTTTTAAAGGGGAGGAGATTTTCTTTTTCTAAAAAGGTTGCCTATTCCAATATAAATTTAAGCAGAACGCTTTTATCTTTAATTTATGAGAAAGGCGGACGATATTCCTTTTATCCCGACCAGTCGGATTATTTCGTTTTGTTGGATGAAAACGACGGGAACACCGTTGAAAAGCGTATAAAAGAGCAAAATAGGACGAATTGTATAACGTTAAGCGATTTTTACGAAATGGTCGGTAAACCCACGATAGTCGATTTTAACGACGAGGAACATATTCGTAGGTTTTTCAATAAAAATATAACGTAGATACAAAATAATACAATATTAAAGCGAGAGCGTGTAAAAAATTACACGCTCTCGCTTTTTAAGTAAAACGGCGGAAATTTTCCGCCGTTTTAAAATTTAAGTTATTCGTCGTCTATTTCGTCGCTATTATTGAAAACTACGGTTGAGTCGCAGAATTTCATAACGGATAAAATAGCGCTTTCGCAGTTGGTGGCAGAGGAGTATCCTGCACCCAAACCTAAAAGTCTCTTGTTCTCCGAGAAAATCTTAAAATTAAAGTTATCGTTCTTGTCTTTTCTCATAGAGAAATTGCCGTTTGTGATATTCTTTCTTATCGAATCGAGTCCGCTACGCAAAGAGTTAATTCCTTTATACTTTTCGGTAACGAATAAAACTTGACCGTTATTTGCTTTAAGTTCTGCGTGGGTGTATCCGTCGGTGTCTTCGAATATTACCCATTTTCCGTTTTCGCTTTTATCCTTTTCGGCGATTTTAAACGTCTTGTCTTCGAGGATTTCTGCTTCGTCCGAAACAAAAGTTAAGCTGGTAGAGAAGTTTTTAACGGAGTTGATAGCGCTCAAAGCGTTTTCTCTCGAAGTGTAACCTTCTCCTATGCAGAGTAGTCCGTGATTAGAGGCAAACAACTTAAAGTTGTACGTTTTGTTTTTATCTACGGTAATTTCGAAATTGTCTTTTTCGATGTTTTTCTTTATTGTTTCGATACCGCTCTTAAGTCCGCTTACGCCTTTATATCTTTCGGTTTGAAGTAACAATTCTCCGTTGCTTGCGAAAAGTTTACCGAAATAATATCCGTCCGATTCCGGGATAAGCAACCATTTTCCGTTTGCTTGTTTGGGAGCATTTGCTTTCTTTTCTTCTACCGGAGTAGCTTTTTTTGCTTCGGTCTTGGCGGGTTTGTCCGCTTTAACGGTCTTTTCTTCTTTAGCTTTTT
>CAZRMT010000008.1:0-29908 GCA_964601265.1 uncultured Christensenella sp. | reverse complement strand
GCTTCGGTCTTGGCGGGTTTGTCCGCTTTAACGGTCTTTTCTTCTTTAGCTTTTTTCTCGGCTTCAGCTTTTTGTTTGGCTTCTTCTTCGGCTTTTAATTTTTCTTCTTTTGCCTTTTCTTCTTCCGCTTGCTTTTTGTCGAGCTCTTTTTCCATTTCGTCGGCGTCGGGAATATCTTTTAACAAGTCTTCTGCGTCGCTATCGTCTTCCTCTTTTTCTTCAACCTTTTCTTCTACTTTTTTAGGAGCGGGTTGTTTCTTTGCGGGGGCTTGTTTTTGAGGTTTCTCTTGTTTCTTTTCTTCTTTAATTTCCTCTTTTACGGGTTCCGCTTTTTCTTCTGCGTCTTCGGCAGGTTCTTCCGTTTTTTCTTCAACAACTTCTTCAACGGGTTCTGCTTTTTCTTCAATAACTTCTTCTGCAGGCTTTTCTTCTTCTACAACTTCTTCGGAAGGTTCTTCTTTGACTTCTTCAGCTTTTTCTTCGTCTTGTTCGTCTATTTCTTCTTGTTTGTCGTCAGTTTCCTCATCAGAAGTTACTTCTTCGATTTCTTCTGCATCGGGGTCTTCTAAACCGAGTTTAATGCGTAAATTTCTTTCTTTTTCGGCAACGTCTTTCTTTTCGATTGCTTTAATTTTTGAATTAATGATTACGTTAACGGTTATGATTGCTGCTATTATAAGTACAGCTACGACTACAACCCAGAAAATCCAGTTGGTAAGTAAATTGATTGCTAAAAACATAAATTCCTCCAAACAATAATGATGTTTTTCTTTATTTTTGTAATTATTATATAACAAAAAAAAGTAAATTTCAACCTTTTAAAATATTTTTCTAGCGTTTTTTGAAAAAATGTGATAGTATAAAGTTATGAATAATTGTAAATCTTTGAAAAAATATAAAGTCGCAGTGGTCGGCGGGGGATTTTCGGGGCTTATCTGTTCGCTTATATTAAACGAAAAACTAAGCGGGGAGGTTGTTTTGTTGGAAAGAAACGATAGGCTTTGTAAAAAAATAGTTTCCACGGGTAACGGTAGGGGAAATATTACAAATTCCGTTATGTCCGAAAAATTTTATCACGGCGATAAAGAACTTGTAAAAGAGGGGCTTTCTCGGTTTTCTAATAAAAGTCTTATCGAATTTTTTAACGGTTTAGGTCTTATTTTTACGGAAGAAAACGGACGTATGTATCCTAGCTCTATGCAGGCGTCTTCTATCGGCGACGTTTTGCGTCTTAAAGCGGATAATGAAAATTTAGACTTAAAGCTTTCCTATAAAGTTACGGCTATTTCACCCGAAAAACAAGGCTATATGATAAATAACGAGATTTTTTGCGAAAAAATCGTTATATGTGTCGGCGGAAAAAGTATGAAGAATTTCGGTACCGACGGAAATATTGTTCCGTTGTTAGAGAGAATAGGTGAAAGATTTACTTCTTTTTCTCCCTCTTTGGTTCAGCTTAAAACCGATACGCAGTTTATAAAAGGATTAAGAGGAATTAAGCAAGTTGCAACGGCGACTTTATTTGACGGTAATAAAAAAATAATCGAGTTTACCGGCGACGTTTTGTTTACCGATTACGGGGTTAGCGGTGATAGTATTTTTCGCTTATCGGCATATTTGCCCGAAGTAAAAAATCCCGTTTTAAATTTGGAATTCCTTCCCGAAATAGAGCAAGATAAACTTGCGGGGTTCTTACAAGAAAAAAGTAAAATAAAATACGTTAAGAATTGCGATTTAACAACGGGTATAATAAATAATCGTTTAGGAGCAAGTATAATAAAAAGGGTTAATCTGAAAGGCGACGATAAAGCCGATTTTAAAAGTGCAAGCAAAATTGCCGAAGCTATTAAAAATTTCAAGCTAAAAATAGAGGGAACGCTCGGGTACGATTATTCTCAAGTTACGCACGGCGGAGTGGACGGAAAAACTTTGGATAAAAAAACTTTTCAATCTTTAACGAATAAAAATTTATATTATTGCGGAGAAGTTTTAAACGTTGACGGCGATTGCGGAGGGTATAATCTTCAATGGGCGTACACTTCGGCAAGGGTTGTGGCGGAGGCGATTTTAAATGATTGTAAGTGATTTAAAAGTACCTTTTTATTATTCGGAAAAGGAAATAAAAGAAAAAGCCGTTAAACGAGCGAGGTTGTCTTTCGGGACGGTAGACTCCGTAAGGATTTTAAAAAAGAGTTTAGACGCAAGAAATAAGGCGGATATTCGCTACGTATGTACCGTTGCCATAAACGAAAAAGAAGAGGAATTTGTTTATCCGGTTTCTTCCGTAAAAAAGAAAATCGTCGTCGTGGGCGACGGACCTGCGGGGCTTTTTTGCGCTTTAACGCTGGCAAGAACGGGCTTTTGTCCTATCGTTATAGAAAGAGGCGACGAAGTCGGTTTAAGAAAAGAAAAATGTGAAAACTTTTATAAAAACGGCGTTTTGGATACCGAAAGCAATATTCAGTTCGGAGAGGGCGGAGCAGGTACTTTTTCGGACGGAAAATTAAACACGGGAATAAAAAGCGAATATATAAAACAAGTGTTAAAGGATTTTGTTAAGCACGGGGCAAAAGAGGAGGTTGGCTATTCCAATAAACCGCACGTCGGGAGCGACGTTTTGCCTATGGTGGTTAGTTCCGTTAAAAACGAAATAAAGTCGTTAGGCGGAGAATTTTACTTTAATACTTTGTTTGAAAAACTGATTATAAAAGACGGTTCGGTTTTGGGAATAAAGACCGATAAGGGCGATATAGACGCAGATTTTGTCGTTCTTGCGCTAGGACATAGTGCGGAAGAAACTTTTTTAATTCTTCATTTACAAGGCGTGATTTTTGAAAATAAGCCCTTTGCTGTGGGGATGAGGATAGAACATTTAAGAGAGGACATTAATCGCTGGCAGTACGGTCATAATTACGATATAAGGCTTCCCACTGCAGATTATAAATTGACGACGAACGTTAACGGTAAAGGCGTTTTTACTTTTTGTATGTGCCCCGGCGGTTACGTTGTTCCCGCTACTAGCATAAAGGAAAGGTTTGTTTGCAACGGAATGAGTTTGAGCGATAGAATGGCGAACAATTCCAATAGTGCGATAATAGTTCAAGTGGACGAAACGGATTTCGGAGCGGAGCTGTTTTCGGGTATGAAGTTTCAACGTGAATTAGAACGTAAGGCATACTTGCTCGGTGGCGGGAATTATATTGCGCCCGTACAAAAATATGCGGATTTCGTAACAGGAGAAAAAAGTTTAAAGGCGGGCAAAGTTATTCCTTCGAGTTTAAGGGGATATGAGTTTGCGAACTTAAACGGATTATTTTCCGACAAACTTGCCGAGTGTTTAAAAACGGGGATTTATCAAATGGGGAAACGAATAAAAGGGTTCGACGACGCAGACGCAATACTGACGGCTGTCGAGAGTAGAACGAGCTCACCCGTGAGAATGACGAGAACGCAAGAAATGACTTGTATAGGTTTTGAAAATCTTTACGCAATCGGCGAGGGCGCAGGGTATGCCGGCGGTATAACTTCTTCTGCGGTAGACGGAATAAAATGCGCATTTTCTATATTTAATAAGGTTAACGGATAAAAAACGAAAATAATTATAGGGGGAGAATGAGATTGAATGGTGAGGTAGCGAGGTGTAAATTTGTCGATACGAGAAGTAGCCGTTTACTCTTAAAAGTTTATTTATGGATTATTTTATAGCAGACTTGCATTTAGGGCATTCCAATATTATATCGCTTTGTTCTCGCCCGTATAAGTGCGTTGAAGATATGGACGAGGCGTTTATAAACGCATGGAATTTAAAAGTAAAAAAGAAAGCCGATACGGTTTATATCGTAGGTGATTTTGCGTGGGAAAAAGCCGACGCGTTAAAATACGTTAAACGATTAAACGGGCATAAGGTTCTTATACTTGGAAATCACGATAAAAAATGGCTGGCAAAGGGCGATTACTCGAAATATTTTGATTTGATTACTCCGTATCTTGAAATAACGAGCGGTAACGTAGATATAACTCTTTGTCATTATCCGATGCTCGAATGGAAAAACAGCCGTAAAGTGGGTTCCAAAAAACTCGGCTATCTTATTCATGGACATATACACAACAGGTATGTCGACGATTATAACAGATTGTTTATAACGCCACACGCATTAAATGCGGGGGTTGACGTTAACGGGTTTGTTCCCGTAACGTTTGCCGAACTTATAAAAAATAACGAAAAGTTTAAACTTTCCAAGCTTACGTCAATGGTTGATAAGGCTGAATTTTTAGCTTTTAAATATCATTTGTACCAATTAGACAAGTCGGGCAAGCCTTATATCGAACATCCTCGCACCGTTTCGAAAAACGTAACTGGCGAAAAAGAAAAAGTCGTTGCGTTGCTTCACGACGTTTTGGAAGATACGGATATCGACGTAAATTTATTGCGTGACGTTTTTCCTGAGAAAATCGTAAAGGCTGTTATAACGCTTACGCATAAAGAGGGTGAAGATTATTTCGAATATATAAAAAGGATTGCTCTTAACACGATTGCAAAGCAAGTAAAAAAGGCTGATTTACGACATAATACGGACTTAACGAGGTTAAAGCAGGTTGGGGAAGATGAACTTGAGCGTGTTAAAAAATACGAAAAAGCGTTATCTTTGCTAAACGAAAATCCAAGCTAGAGAATAAAAAAGTTACCTAAAGACAAAAACGATTTTAAAATATAAGCTTTCATAATTTTTTTAAGTGGATAAAACTATGAAAGGTATTAGTAGTTATTTACTTTTCGTTCGTCGGAAATCTTAATTCATTCTTTTAAAAAGCTAAAAGTATGCGGTTATTATTAAAAAATTAAAGAAATTTTTATTTTTTATTGACAACGTTTTATTAATTGTGATATATTAAATCTGCAGTATGTTCGATTCTTTTTAAAGATGTTGTTTAAGGCTTTTTGCCTTTTTGTGATATTTTAATAAAGATTCGTTAAATACTTTTTATTAAAGCGAAGCTTTTAATTTTCGCTTAAAATGTTTTTGTGAAGAGGAGAACAAAATGAAAAGAACTTTATTGTTGTTTTTGACGATAATATGCGTTATAACCGGTGCTTTTTTCGTTTCGTCTTGCGATAGAGACAGCGGAACGTTGGATTATCACGGTTTAACGTTTACTTTGCTTGACGACGGAACGTATGAAGTCAGCGGTAAAAATTACGACGAATCAGACCTTACCATTCCGTATACTTATAACGGCAAGGCTGTAACTAGAATTGCCGACGAAGCTTTCAAAAACGTAAAATCGTTAAAGACGGTTAAAGTGTTGAATAATATCACGTATCTCGGCAAAAGTGCGTTTTACGGTTGTACCTCTTTAAAAGACGTTTACGTTGCAGACGGTATAACGGCTTTTGAAGATAAAACGTTTTACGGTTGTACTTCTTTGCAAAAGGTTACCAATTTAGCTAATACGTCTGAAATGGTTATGTTCCCAAAAACGGTTGAAACCGTCGGAGACGAAGTTTTTTATAACTGTAAAGCTTTATTGGGTAAGTTAGAATTGGCGTCAAGCGCACCAAATTTGAAGTCTATAGGAGCAAGAGCTTTTTATGGCTGTACTTCTATTAACATCGTAAACTTCAACTCAAAGATAGAGTCTTTAGGAGACGAGGTCTTTTACGGAAGTGGGGTTACTAGGGTAACCGTTCCTAATAGCGTTACATCTATCGGAGAGGGAGCGTTTAAGGGTTGTGCTTCTTTAAAAACGTTAGAAGTGCCGTTTATCGGAGCTAATAGAAATGATACAACCAATAACTATTTCGGATACTTTTTCGGAGCTAGTAGTTATACTAATACGGGATTCATTCCTACAACGCTAACGCAAATTAAAGTTAATAACGTAACTGCGATTGCAGAAGGCGCTTTTTACGGATTTAGTAAAGTTACCAAAATAACTATTCCGAAAACAGTAACCTCAATCGGTAAAGAGGCGTTTAAAGGCTGTGATGCGTTGACGACGATTTCTTTTAGTCCTAACAGTTGGGATAATTGGTCGTATTCGGAAGACGGAGCAAATTGGACTGATTTAACCGGATTTTCTTCCTCGACGATAAAAGATTATTTAACGAGCACCTACGTTAATTGCTCTTTGAAAAGCGAGTAAAATTTAACGACTTAAAATTTACAAAAGTTACCAAGTATAAGAATAGGCTGTGTTATTGACACGGTCTATTTTTTTATGTTAGAATAAAAGAACTAAAAGTTCTGTTTTGTGGAAAAATATGAAAAAGTTTAACGAAGACAAATTAAATTTTATTTTATCTTTTATAATTACGTACCAAAAGAATAACGGTCGTTCTCCTACGTATAGAGAAATTATGCACGGTTGCTCAGTGCCCTCTTTGTGTACCGTTTCAAACAACGTTAAAGAGCTAATTAAAAGAGGTTTGCTAAAGAGCGGAAAAGGGTATAAAGAAAAAATTTATACCGACGAAAGGTATGTTTTCGGCGAAACGGTAAGCGTTCCGTTAGTGGGAACTTGTCCTTGCGGAACCCCCGTTGACGCCATAGAAAATATAATTTCCACTATGGCTTTACCCGTTGAAATTTTCGGTAAAAGCGAACGGTTTATTTTAAAAGCTAGCGGACGCAGTATGATAAAACGCGGTATTTTCGACGGTGATTTAATGGTTGTAAAAATTCAAAATCAAGCCGAAAACGGGCAAACGGTAATAGCCAGAGTAAACGGCGGAGAGGCAACCGCGAAAGTTTTTATGGCGGGTAAACCGCCTTATCTTGCGCCCGCCAACGACGAACTTGACGAAAACGGCAATAGAATTTACGAAAATATTTATCCCGAAGGAGAGTGGGAAATTTGCGGGGTTGTCGATTACGTTATTCATTCTCCCACAAAAACGGAGTTTTAAGATTATGGAAGATAAAATTTATTTTTGCATAGATATGAAATCTTTTTTTGCCTCCGTAGAGTGTGCCGAACGGGGATTAAACCCGTTTGAAACCAATCTCGTAGTTGCCGACGAAACTAGGGGAAAAGGTGCGATATGCTTGGCTGTTTCACCCTCAATGAAAGCTCTCGGAATAAAAAACCGATGCAGACTTTTTGAAATTCCGGATAACGTAAAATATATAATTGCAAAACCAAGAATGAAAAAGTATATAGAATATACGGCAGATATTTATGCGATTTACCTAAAATATATTTCAAAAGACGATATACACGTGTATTCTATAGACGAATCCTTTCTTGACGTTACGCAATACTTAAAAATATACAACTTAACGCCTAAACGCTTTGCGGTTAAACTAATAGACGAAATCGCAAAAACAAAGGGGATTCCCGCCACGTGCGGAATAGGGACTAATATGTACCTGGCAAAAATAGCGCTTGATATAACGGCTAAAAAGGTACCCGACCATATAGGTTTTCTAAACGAAGAACTTTATCGAGAAACGCTTTGGGAGCATATTCCGTTAACGGACTTTTGGCAAGTGTCCGTCGGAACGGTTAAAAGATTAGAAAAGTACGGCGTGAGCACTATGAAAGGCGTTACAGAGTTAAGCGAAAAGCTTTTATATAAAGAATTCGGAATAAACGCGGAACTATTGATAGACCACGCCTACGGAAAAGAAAGTTGCACCATGGCTGATATTAAAGCGTATAAAAGTAAAAGTAAGTCGGTGTCTTTTTCGCAAATTTTGTTTGAAGATTATCCTTTTGAAAAGGCAAAACTCGTGTTTGAAGAGATGATTCAAAATGCGTGTTACGAAATGATGTCACGCAACTTGATTGCAAAAAGCGGAAATTTTTTTATCGGGTACTCAAAAGATATTTATCCTGCCGACGGCGAAACGGTAAAATTGTTAGACGCCACAAACTTGTTTTCGTTAATATTGCCTCAAATGTTGGAAAAATTCAAGAAATATTCCCAAAGAGGGTATTTAATAAGAAAGCTTGGGGTAAGCTTTAACGTTGCGGATAAATCGTGCGAGGGGTACGATTTGTTTGCCGACTACGATAAAATCAAAAAGGAAAAAGATTCGGAGTTTGCAGTGCTAAAAATTAAGAAAAAATACGGAAAAAACTCGGTGTTAAAAGGGATAGATTATCAAGAGGGAGCCACTATGAAAATAAGGAATAAACTAATAGGCGGACATAACGGTGAATAGGGCAGACAGAGCAAAACAATTTCTTCCGTTTGACGCATTAAAAGGACTTAAAGAGGAACTTGAAAAAAGGGAAAAAGAGTATTCCAAATGTGAAAAAAAAGATTTATCCGAGTCAGATGCGGAAAAATTAAACGAAAAGATCAAAGAAATAAACGGTTGTTTTGCAAGAATAAAATATTATAAAAACGGCGAATACGTAACTTTATCGGGAATGGTAAAAGTAAATTACTTTTATAAATATCTAGTTGTTAATGAAGAAAAAATATTTTTTTCGGAGATATGGGATATAAACGAGTAAATCATACTCTTAAATTTTTTAAAGTTGAATTTGTTTCTTTTTGATGTCGTTTTTTACTTTATTAAATCATTTAATTATACCGAAAAGTTTAAAAGGCTTTTCGGTATGTTTTTTATAAAAGTGTTTTTTGAAATGTTAATTTTTAAGAAGATTATATTTATTTTTTCTAAAATAATCAGGTGTGGTGTTTAAATATTTATGAAAAGAATATATTAGGTTTCTTTCCGTTTTAAATCCGCAAAGTCGAGCGATTTCGTTTAATGATTTATTTGTTTGAACGAGTAAAAGTTGAGCCTTGTTTAATCGTATCGAGGTTAAGTATTGTTTTGGGGTTAGTTTCATTTCTGTGTGAAATTTTCTTATAAAATAATATTTTGAAATGTAAAAAATTTCACAAATGCTTTCAACTGAAATATCGTTTTCGTAGTTGCGATTGATATATGTTACGATTTTGTTTATTGTTGTTGAAGAAGATAATGACAAATTTTGTTTGAGTACGTCCATTAAAAGTGAATAAATTTTAGCGGAAATAAAATATGCGTCGTAGTTTGGGGTGGAGGAATTATAGATTTCTTCAATACATTTTATAAAATTCGATGAATTAAAATTATTAGTAACGTAATTTTCGTTTTGTGTTGCGTGGCGATATATATCGTCTATATCGGAACCAAAAACGTGTATAAAATATATTTCCCAATTACTATGCATGGTTTTTATAAGACTTTTGTCTTTCAGGTAAATAAACGTAAGGCTCCCCGGTAGAATTGTAAATTTCTTATCGTTGTACGTTAATTGCGCTTGTCCGCTTACAGTGTAAGCAAGTAAATACGTTGTTCCGTATTCCCTCTCGTGATAATAGTCTGGACCATTGTGTTCGTATCCAACATCTAAAAATTGATATGTCGATTTAGGCAAGGAAGTGTCGATGCTTCTATGTAAAATTTTGTCGGAATATGGTTTTGGATGATTAAATAAAGCTGTAAAATTATATGATTGCATAATCCACCTTAAATGGCAATTTTTAGTAATTGTTTTGAAAATTTATTGTATTGAATAATTTGATTTTCAATGATATTATAATCTCAAATAAGACTTTTTGTCAAGATAATGGAGGTTTTATATGAAACAATGGTCGCATATAAGATACGGTATTATTTTATTGTTGTCTTTATTGTTGTGTGTTATGGCAATTTTTGTGCATACTGAACCAGTTAATGCGATGAGTAATACAAAAATCGAATTAACGTATAATGATGGCAAATTTTCGGTTGACGATGGGTATTCCGTATCGGTTTCGGGAGAGGGAATAGTTGAAAATTCAGTTTTTACAAACGGATATAATTTTTCCGACGTTAGTTCTTATCTTAAAATTTCCGCCGAAAAAAGTGAAAGTTTTACGACGGAAACGGCAGGCGTTACGTTTTCTTTTTCGTTGCAAAGTACGACTTCAAAATTTTATAGTTCCAATGAGTCTTTAAAACCAAACGTTACTGACGACTTCGAACAATTTTTAACAGTGCAAGACGAAGATGGAAATTCTGCGTCCATATGTATGGGAGGATTATACTATTATAACGGCACAAAAGTTACTTATTCTTTTCCAAATAAAGGAGAGGGTGCACACGCTTTACTTGGAGAAACGCAAAAAACCGTTTATATTACAATTGATTTTGAAAATAAATCAATTTATATTTATAGTAACGGTGAACAAGTTCAGTGTTTTACGTCTGCAAGTTCGACTTATTCCGTAATAGAAAACGTTATAGATTTATTTAAGAAAAAATTATCGGAAGATGGTGGAGATTTTTATATAAGGAAGCCCGTTCATTCGTCTAAAGAGGGAAGAAATACTGCCTCTATAATATTGTCGGATTTTAAGGTGTTTGCTAAAACTGTGAGTTTAACGGATGTGAAAAATGAAATGGTGAAAAAGATGAATTTTCCGGTTTCTGTAAAAAACTTATCTGAAAGTTCGTATACGGTGTCGTTAAACGGTGTGGGGTTTGCAAGTTTTAACGATTCAGAGCATAAAACCGCCGTAAGTATAAACAATAATTCTTCTTATATTTCCATTAAAGCGGGAGCGTCAACTAGTTTGGTTTCTTCCGATAAAGGAATTTCGTTTCATTTTTTTCATAAGTCTACAACGGAATTGTTCTATATAGGTAATGAAAGTTCGAGACCAAACGTTACCGATGATTTTGAACAATTGTTTACGGTTGAGGGAACAAACGGAGCAAGTGCGCATATTTGTTTGGGCGGATTGTATTATTGCAACGGGAGTAGCGTAACGTACGCTTTTCCGGATACAAATGCTCATGCTCTTTTAAAAACGAATTGGAAATTTGTCAGTGTCAACGTTGACAAAGCAAATACTAAAATAACAGTTTACGTTGACGGGGTATTAACACAAACCTATGATATGTCTAATTCTAGTAGTGCGGTAGTAAAAAACGTGGTTGATTTGTTTTCTGAGGTAGCTCAAAAGCAAGGAGGGGAAATTTTTATAAGAAAACCTCTTTCGTTGAGGGCACAAAGAAACACTGCTACAAATATTCTTGATGACGTGATTATAGCGAATGGCGGGTTAACAACAGACGAAATACTTTCATTTTACGATGCAGGAACGGGTAAATTTAGAATTCGCTTAATACCTAGCATACAAGGTTTACAAGTTGATGATTTAGTAGGAACTTCTAATGACGTAATTTCTTCTAAAATACACGATGTGTTAGGTTACAACTTCGAAGGGTTGTTTTACGACGAAAACTATGAAAATAGATTAGAGACAGACGCTAAATTTACTGCTTCTACCACGATGTATGCAAAATATTCGTTAATAGAATACACGATAACGTATAATTACAACGGCGGTGATACTGTTACTGAGAATAAATTAACTTTTACTATTGTTTCGGACGGTGTAACGATTTTACCGACAAGTAAAAAAGGATATAAGTTTGACGGTTGGTATAGAACGAGCGATTATAAAAACCAAGTGTCTTATTTGGTTTCCGGTAGCTATGGCGACGTTGAATTATTTGCAAAATTCAGCATAATAAATTATAAGATTGATTACGATTTAAACGGCGGAATATTTGTAGACATTCCTACGGAACATTATAATGTTGAAAATCCTTTAAAAGATGTCGAGTTGGTTGATGCATGGAAAGTCGGATACTTGTTTGAGGGTTGGTATTTGGATAAAGGGTGTAACGACAAATTTTCGAGCGAAAACGCAGATTTGTTGGAAAATATTACGCTTTACGCTAAATATTCATTAGAGGAAACTTCTTCGGGAGAAAAGTCTGATAGTGCTTCTTTCGATACGTCTAGTAGTATTACGGAAACGTCAAGCGTTACTTCTGATTCTTTAAGTGGCGATATTTCTAAACCTGAAAATTCTTCTAACAAAAGTACGAATAAAGGTTGTGGTGGATATATAGGTAACTTTAGCGCGATTTTAGGTGTAATAATGGTAATGGCTAGTATCGTCTTTATTTTTAAAAAGAGAGGTTAGTTATAATGATAAAAAAAATGTTTTCTATTTTATTGGTATTAAGTACAATTTTTTTATTGGGGGCTAGTTTGTTTTTGTCGTCGTTTATTTCTACGAAAATGGTGAGCGCTTCCGAAAACGAAGAAGAATTTGATTTTTATAGTTCGTCAAACGAATCTATGACGTATGAAAACGGTGTTCTTACAACTTCATCAAACGTGGAACAAAAGGCAATATATAAAACGACGGAAGGCAGAACTTTCGATATAAGTTTTGTGATTGCTCCTACCACCGAAAACGGAGCTGTTAACGGCGGATTATATTTTTTTGCTGAAAAACCTTCTAACAGTGTTGACGGAATTACCGCACTGAACGTAAACGTTGATAAAAAAGCAAACGAGCAATATTATAAGGTTTATATATATGAATTCACGGACGGGAAGTATAGCGGAGCCGTGTCTAATACAATTCCTTTATCGTTTGATAAAAACGTTGAAGTTAGAGTAATAGTAGACGACGCTGATATTTGTGTATATTTAGACGGAGCTAGTGTTCCTTCTATAACCAAAAAAGTTGCTTCAACAAATAAGACGGGAACGAAAATAGGTTTTCGCGGATATTTGGCAAGTCAGACTATTTCGGATATAAAGATTTCTAGCAACGCCAAGCAGTTACAAAATCCAACGGTAAAAGTGCTTATGATTGGTAATAGTTATGCGGAAGATTGTATGACTTATACCCATGAAATTGCACGGGCAGACGAAATAAATATGGTTTGCGGTGTATTATACTATGGTGGTTGTACCGTTCGTCAACACTGGGAATTTATCGAAAAAGGCAGTAAGGTTTATACGTATTTTAAAAACGGAGGAACCGATAGGAGCGGTGTGGATTTTTACGATGTTTTATACGACGAAGAATGGGATTATATAACTATTCAAACAGGTAACGGAGAACAAGGTTTAGAAAGTACTTTTTATCCATATCTGCCGAAATTGATTGCTTTAATCGAAAATAAGTTGCCTGCAGTCGAAATAGGGCTGTTTGAGTCTTGGGCAATGCCCGAATGTTATCAGGGTACCGGAAATGGTAGGCTTTTAAAATATGATGACAGTTCGCAAAAAATGTATGAAGCTATCGTTTCGACTTTTAATAATTTAAGAAACGATAACGGGATAAGATTTGTTGTTCCGTCTGCAGAGGGGTTTTATCGTGTGAATCAAACAGCTATTTGCGATAACTCCGTTGCAAGTACTAGTTTTTTCCGTGATAATATAGGTCACGCTAACGAAAGCGGAAGATATATGCTTGGACTCGAGATTTATAAAACCATTACGGGGAAAGACGTTTCAGGAAATAAATTTGTACCCTACGGTTTAACTTACGGTAGTACGCTCGGACCAAGCAATGGCGTAAGAGAAACAATTCAAGAAGTTGTTAACGGATTATTTAACGACTATGAAAGCGTAAATCATTTTTACGAGGAAAAAGAACCGCAATTGGAAAGAATAGAAGTAATCAATGCAAAAACTCAATATGCGGTAGGTGAATATTTCGATTATGGTAATATGGTCGTTAAAGCGTTTTTTAACGACGGAAGCGAAAAAAATGTTGAGTATTACACTATAAATGTTCTTCGTAGGCTGAATACATCTGATACGGAAATTATAGTTAAATACAGAAATAAAACAGCAACCGTTTCCATTGATGTTAAGTAACGTTGTATTTTTTAAAAAAACATAAAAGTTTGTCGATTTTTTGCAAAAAAAACTAAAAAAATCGTTTGACAAACGAAATATGTAGTGCTATAATTTAAACAATCTCATAAAAAACTATGACGAAGACGGCTGAAAAAGGTTGTTTCACAGAGAGTCGGGTATGGTGAAAGCCGATAAACGAATTTTTCTTAAAGCCCATCGCTTCCGAGTTGGAAATCCGAAATGATAGTAGGCGTTTCCCGTTAAACTGCGTTAACGTGTAGGAATTGTTGGATTCCGTAAGAGGCAACGAGAGTTGCAATTTGAGTGGTACCGCGAGTATATTATTACCCGTCTCAAAGAAATTTGAGACGGGTATTTTTTATTAAAAAACAAGGAGAAGAAAAATGGCGGAAGTTGATACCGAAAAACTATTGGAAATTGGTACTAGAATTAAAGAAATGCGTGAAATATTCGGATTTTCAGAAGAAGAAACGGCTGAAAAATGCGAAGTTTCGTTAAGCGATTATCAAGCGTACGAAAGCGGAAAAGCGGATTTGCCTTTTACGTTTATTCATAAATGCGCTTTAGCTTTCGGTATAGGCATTACCGACCTTTTAGAGGGAAGAAGCGCTCATCTTTCTTCTTATACCGTAACTAGAAAAGGACAAGGACAAGAAACGGCGAAAGAAAACGGAATAGAAATTCAAAATTTAGCTCCGCTTTTCCGTAAAAAACTTGCCGAACCCTATTGGGTAAAGTACTCTTATAGCGAGAGTTTACAAAATAAACCTATACATTTAACCAAGCATTCGGGGCAAGAATTCGACTTGGTGTTAAGCGGAAAACTTAAAGTTCAAGTGGGCGACAATATCGAGTATTTAAGCGAAGGGGACAGTATTTTCTATAACAGCTCCACGCCCCACGGAATGATTGCCGTAGACGAGAAAGAATGTTTGTTTTTAGCCGTCGTTTTGCCGGGTGAAAAGGTGGAGGAAAACGTTTTACGTGAAACCGTCATTTCTGCAAGAGGAACGGACGAAAAATTGGTCGCTTCTAACTTTATAAACGTAGTCGAAGACGAAAAGGGCGTTTTAAAAGCTATTGACTTTAAAAACGAAGATAAGTTCAATTTTGCTTTTGACATTGTAGACGAAATTGCCAAAAAAGAGCCGAATAAAACGGCTATGGTGTACGTTGACCGCAACAAAAAAAGCAAAAAATTTACTTTTTCCGATATGAAAAAAGAGTCTGCTCGTTGCGCCAACTATTTTAAATCGCTTGGCATTAAAAAGGGCGACAGAGTAATGCTCGTACTTAAACGTCACTATCAATTTTGGTTTGCGATAATGGGCTTATGTAAGATAGGTGCGATAGCCATCCCCGCAACCAACCAACTTTTATCTCACGATTTCGAGTACAGGTTCAACTCAGCGGGGGTAAAGGCTATTATTGCCACCGCCGACGGTGACGTTGCGCATCAAGTAGATATTGCGCAAGAAACTTCTCCTACGTTGGAGCTTAAAATATTGGTAAACGGACAAAGAGAGGGCTGGCACGATTTCAATAGCGAATACACTATGTATTCCACGCATTTTAACAGAACCGAAGACACGGCTTGCGGAGACGAGGCGATGCTTATGTTCTTTACTAGCGGAACAACGGGTTACCCGAAAATTGCGTGTCATTCCTTTAAATATCCGTTAGGACACTATATAACCGCAAAATATTGGCACGGAGTATCTCACGAGGGGTTACACTTTACCATATCCGACACGGGTTGGGGTAAAGCGTTATGGGGAAAATTATACGGACAATGGCTTTGCGAGGGAGCAGTATTCGTGTACGACTTCGATAAATTCAACGCTTCCGACATTTTGCCTATGTTTGCAAAATACAATATAACCACTTTTTGCGCTCCGCCCACAATGCTTCGTATGTTGATAAAAGAAGATATTTCCAAATACGATTTGTCGTCCATAAAGCATATGACGACAGCAGGCGAGGCGTTAAACCCCGAAGTATATCGTCAATTCGAAAAGGCTACCGGATTGCAGATAATGGAAGGTTTTGGTCAAACCGAAACCACGTTGTCGATAGCAAACCTTATGGGAAATTCGCATAAAGTAGGTTCGATGGGTAAACCCGTACCGCTTTACGATATAGATATTCTTGACGAAAACGGAAACAGTGTTCCCGTAGGAGAAACGGGTGAAATAGTTATAAAAACTTCCGATAAAATTCCTTGCGGATTGTTTAAAGGATATTATCGCAACGACGAAAAAACCAAAGAGGTTTGGCACGACGGATATTATCACACGGGTGACACCGCTTGGCGTGACGAAGACGGATTTTTCTGGTACGTGGGAAGAATAGACGACGTTATCAAGTCGTCGGGTTATCGTATAGGACCTTTTGAAATCGAAAGCGTGATAATGGAACTTCCGTACGTGTTGGAATGTGGCGTTAGTGCCGCTCCCGACGAGGTAAGAGGGCAGGTTGTTAAAGCGAGCATTGTTTTGGTAAAGGGAATAAAAGGCTCCGACGAGCTTAAAAAGGAAATACAGGATTATGTTAAAAAACATACCGCTCCGTATAAATATCCGAGAATTATCGAGTTTAAGGACGAACTGCCTAAAACCATAAGCGGAAAAATTCAGAGAAATAAATTATAAAATCGGCTGAAAACAGAATAAAAAAGTTGACAAATATTTTGTGAAATGCTAAAATATCCAATATATCATTAAAGACTATGACGAAGAGTTCGTATAAACGATACTTTACAGAGAAAAAGCGGTTGGTGAGAGCTTTAAAAGTTAACTTATACGTTTTGTAGCTTCCGAGTCGGGAGAAAGAAAGAATAAATTTCCGTAGACTCTCCCCGAAAAACGTAGCGTTAGTACGTAGGAATTGTTAGATTCCGTAAGTGGCAGTGAAAACTGCAATTTGAGTGGTACCGCGGGTAAAATGCTCGTCTCAAAGTATCTGGCTTTGGGGCGGGCTTGTTTTTATATCGCTCCGAAATAACGGAGGACTTAAGATGGAACAAATGACTGGACTTGATTTAAAAATCAAGGAAGTGGCTGGCAGAATTAAGGAGCTTAGAGAAATCGAAGGGCTTTCTTCACAAGATATGGCGTTAAAAACGGACGTATCGTTGGAGGAGTACGAAAATTGCGAACAAGGTAAAAGCAATTTAACTTTTGCTTTTATTTATCGTTGTGCGTTAGCGTTAAAGGTTAACGTTACCGATATTATAGAGGGGTATTCGCCCGAACTTAAAAACTTTACGGTAACGAGAAGCGGTGCGGGGCAAATCGTATCCAAGGCGCACGGTATGACTTATTACAATATGGCGTACGCTTTTCGAAACAGAATTGCCGAACCTTTATTCGTTCATAGTATTTATAGAGAGGATTCTCAAGGTAAAGATATAGAACTTACAACTCACGACGGACAAGAATTAGACATTGTTATCAGCGGTAATTTAATGGTTCAAGTCGGCTCTCATAAAGTGGTTTTGGGTGCGGGGGATACTATTTATTACGACAGTTCCACGCCCCACGGTATGATAGCGGTAAACGGAAAAGACTGCGATTTCTACGCAATCGTTTTAAACCCGTCGGGAGAACCTATTCCGGAACTTTCCGCCTCTAATTTAAAAGAAATTAAGGAGAAAAAAGCGGGAGTTAAAGACGAAAAGGACAGAATATACAAAAAGTTTATAGATATTGAAGAAAACGAGAACGGTACGCCGTTGTCTATTAAGTTTAAAAATACCGAAAAGTTCAATTTTGCGTTCGATTTAGTCGACGCATTAGCAAAGCGTGAACCCGATAAACTTGCCATGCTTCACATAGCAAGGGATATGACGGAAAGAAGATTTACTTTTTCCGATATGAAAAAGGAGTCTGCCCGTTGCGCCAACTATTTTAAATCGCTTGGCATTAAAAAGGGCGATAGGGTAATGCTCGTACTTAAACGCCACTATCAGTTTTGGTTTGCGATGCTAGGACTTAATAAGTTGGGGGCAATAGCTATTCCTGCCGTGTATCAATTACAAGAACACGACTTTGAATACCGTTTTAAGTCTGCGGGAGTTAAAGCTGTTTTATGTACTGCCGACGGCGATACGGCTCACCAAATAGATATAGCAAGCCAAAATTGTCCCGATTTAACGATAAAAATTATTGTAAACGGACAAAGAGACGGGTGGAGAGATTTCAATGAAGAATACAAAATGTATTCCACTCATTTTGACAGAACCGAAGATTCGCCTTGCGGTAACGATACCATGCTTATGTATTTTACCAGCGGAACAAGCGGTTATCCGAAAATTGCCGTTCATAATCATAAATACCCGTTAGGGCATTTCCATACCGCAAAATATTGGCACGCCACCGACCCTGAAGGTTTGCATTTTACCATTTCCGATACGGGTTGGGCAAAAGCGATGTGGGGTAAATTATACGGACAATGGTTAGCCGAGTCGGCTACGTTTGTTTATGATTTCGACAGGTTTGACGCAGAAAAGATTATGCCTATGTTTGCAAAGTACAATATTACTACTTTTTGTGCGCCTCCTACAATGCTCCGTATGATGATAAAGCAAGATTTATCTAAATACGATTTTTCTTCAGTAAAGCATATGACGACTGCGGGAGAGGCGTTGAACCCCGAAGTTTATCGTCAATTTGAAAAACTTACGGGTCTTCAAATACACGAAGGGTTCGGACAATCCGAAAGCACTATGATAATCGGCAATATGATAGGTGCTCCGCACAAAATAGGTTCGATGGGTAAGCCTGCGCCGATTTACGATATAGATTTATTCGATTCTGACGGAAATTCGGTTCCCGTAGGAGAAACGGGCGAAATTGTAGTAAACGTTAAAAACGGCGCCCCTTGCGGACTGTTTACGGGGTACTATAAAGACGAAGCAAAAACGAACGAAGTTTGGCACGACGGATATTATCACACAGGCGATACCGCTTGGCGTGACGAGGACGGATATTATTGGTACGTAGGAAGAGTTGATGACGTTATCAAGTCTTCGGGCTACCGTATAGGACCGTTCGAGATAGAAAGCGTAATAATGGAACTTCCTTACGTGTTGGAATGCGGAGTTAGCGCCGTTCCCGACGAAGTAAGAGGACAAATCGTAAAAGCAAGCATAGTTCTTGTCGGTGGTAAAGAGGGAACGGAAGAACTGAAAAAAGAAATTCAAAATTACGTCAAAGAAAAAACCGCTCCTTACAAATATCCGAGAATTGTAGAATTTAGAACCGAACTTCCCAAAACGGTCAGCGGTAAAATAATGAGGAACAAGCTTTAATGAAATATAAAAGAATAACTTTGCTCTGCGGACATTACGGTAGTGGTAAAACCAACGTTGCCGTGAATATGGCGTTTGATTTAAAAAAAGACAACTTGAACGTCGCCGTAGCAGATTTGGATATAGTAAACCCATATTTTAGGACGAAAGACAGCGGAGAAGATTTTAAAAGGGCGGGTATTCGTTTAATAGTGTCCGATTATGCTAATACCAACTTAGATATTCCCGCGCTTCCGCAAGATATGTACGCTATAACCGACGACAAGTCTTTAAAATGCGTTTTAGATATCGGCGGAGACGATAGAGGAGCCTTGGCGCTCGGCAGACTTGCCCCGAAGATTATAGAAGAAGGCGATTACGAAATGTTTATGGTTATAAATAAGTTTCGTCCGCTTACGCCCGACGCCGTGTCTACGGTAGAGGTAATGCGTGAGATAGAGTATGCGGGTGGAATTAAGTTTACGGGGCTTATAAACAACTCTAATTTGGGTAACGAAACAACCACGGACGACGTGTTAAACTCTATGAGTTACGCAAAAGAAGTGGAATCGTTAAGCGGAGTAAAACTAAAACTTACGACTTGTAAAGTTGACCTATACGACGTTTTGAAAGAAAAAATAGCTAATCTATTCCCGCTTACTTTGCAAAAGAAAATAAATTAATTACGATTTATTCGTAAGAATATAAGGAGAAACTTTTATGGCAAAATTAACGTTTAAAACCGACAACTGTAAAGGTTGCGGTTTATGTGTGGACGTTTGTCCGAAAGGCGTTTTGGCTTTATCTACGGATAAGATAAATAAAAAAGGTCATCATCCTGTAGAAGCGGTCAATCCCGACAAATGTATCGGTTGTGCTTTTTGTGCGACGATGTGTCCCGATTGTATAATTAAGGTTGAAAGGTGATATTATGGCAGAAAAAGTATTAATGAAAGGAAACGAAGCAATTGCAGAAGCCGCAATAAAGGCAGGTTGCAGACATTATTTCGGTTATCCAATCACGCCTCAAACGGAAATAGCCGCATATATGGCAAAAAGAATGCCTAAAATCGGCGGTACGTTTTTACAGGCTGAAAGCGAAATAGCCGCTATAAACATGGTATACGGAGTAGCTAGCGCGGGTAAAAGAGGAATGACTTCTTCTTCAAGCCCTGGAATATCTCTTAAAGGCGAGGGACTTTCCTATATGGCAGGGGCGGATTTACCCGCTTTGGTCGTTAACGTTCAAAGGGGTGGACCGGGACTCGGCGGAATTCAGCCAAGCCAATCCGATTATTTTCAAGCGACACGTGGCGGTGGGCACGGCGATTATCATATGATAGTTTTAGCCCCCGCTTCCGTTCAAGAAATGGCTGATTTAACGGTTAAAGCGTTTGATTTGGCGGATAAATACCGTATGACGTCTATGATACTTGCCGACGGTACTATGGGACAAATGATGGAACCCGTATCTTTGGATTTCGAAGTGGCTCCCGAAATAGAAAAGCCTTGGGCTACCACGGGTACGAAAATGGCGAGAAAGCATAATATTATAAATTCGTTGTCACTTGTTCCCGAAGAATTGGAGCGACTCAATATTGCAAGGTTTGAAAAATATAAAACTATTGAAGAAAACGAAACGATGTACGAAGAATACCTTATGGAAGATGCGGAAATTGCAATTTGCGCATTCGGAATTACGGCAAGGGTATCTAAAAATGCGATAGACGAGGCGAGAAAGAAAGGAATTAAAGTGGGAATGATAAGACCTATAACGTTGTGGCCCTTCCCGAAAGCGCCTTTCCAAAAAGCTTTAAAAACCGTAAAACATTTTATTTCCGTAGAATTATCTATGGGACAAATGATAGAAGACGTAAAACTTGCAACGGAATGTAAGGTTCCCGTAACGCTCTGCAACAGAGTCGGCGGAATGATTACCACGCCCGAACAAGTTTTAGAGGCTATCGAAAACGTAGCAAAGGAGGTATAATATGGTAGTAAAAGATAAACCGCACGCTTTATGCGACGTGCCTTTGCATTATTGCCCCGGTTGTACTCACGGCATTATTCATAGATTGGTTGCCGAAGTTATCGACGAGTTGGGTATAGAAGGAAAAACGGTAGGTATCGCTCCCGTCGGATGTTCGGTTATGGCGTACAACTACTTTAATTGCGATATGATAGAAGCTGCTCACGGAAGAGCCCCCGCAGTTGCTACGGGCGTAAAAAGAGCCGATCCTGATAATTTGATAGTATTCACCTATCAAGGCGACGGAGATTTAGCGTCTATCGGTATGGCTGAAACCGTACATTCGGCTACTAGAAACGAAAATATAACCGTTATATTTATCAACAACGCTATTTACGGAATGACGGGCGGACAAATGGCTCCGACTTCGCTCCCCGGGCAAGTTACTCAAACATCTCCTTACGGAAGAGACGTAAAACAATGCGGATTCCCGATTAGAGTTTGCGAAATGCTTTCCGAGTTAGAAGGTCCCGAGTATTTAGCAAGGGTTACCGTTGACAACGTAAAACACGTCAACGAGGCTAAAAAGGCTATTAAAAAAGCGTTCCAAAACCAAATAGACGGCAAAGGATTTTCTTTGGTAGAAGTAATTTCTTCTTGTCCTACCAACTGGGGAATGACTCCTCAAAAGGCATTACAATGGATAGAGGAAAAAATGATACCTTATTATCCTTTGGGAGTTTATAAAGACAGAAGCGCTGAAAAGGAGGCAAAATAATGACTAATCAGTTTTTGTTTTCGGGCTTCGGCGGACAAGGCATCTTGTTTTCGGGTAAATTTTTAGCATATAAAGGGCTTATGGAAGATAAACACGTTAGTTGGCTTCCTTCATACGGTCCCGAAATGAGAGGCGGAACGGCTTCTTGTTCGGTAATAGTCAGCGATATAAACGTGGGTTCGCCTATCGTGTCTAACCCCGACGTGCTTATTGCTATGAACTTGCCTTCTTTGGACAAGTTTGAGTCTAGCGTAAAGGCGGGCGGAATGATTTTCCTCGATTCCACGCTTATCGAAAGAAAGGTTGTGCGTGACGACGTAAAAGTTTTTTACGTTCCCGCAACGGCGCTTGCAAGTGAAAATAATATGCCCACGCTTGCCAATATGATAATAATGGGCAAAGTTTTAAAGGAATTAAACGAGTTTTCCGACGAAAAAGTGGTAGATGCGTTAAAGAAAGTAATTTCTGCAAAGCACGCCGATATGTTGGAAGTTAACCGTAAAGCGCTTCAAATAGGTGCAAATCTCGATTAAAGTTAAGGAGAATATTATGGAAATTAAGTTTGAAAGGACTTCTTGTCCTAAAGAAAAACCCGATCCTTCTACTTTGGGCTTTGGAAAATTTTTTACCGACCATATGTTCATTATGGACTACACGCAAGACAAAGGTTGGCACGACGCAAGGATAGTGCCGTTCGGCAATATCAGCTTGCATCCCGCTTCTACCGTTCTTCATTACGGTTCGGAAATATTCGAAGGCTTAAAGGCGTATCGTAAAAAAGACGGTAGCGTGCAAATGTTCAGACCTATGGAAAACATAAAGAGAATGAATAATTCCGCAGAAAGACTTTGTTTGCCTCAAATCCCCGAGGACTTGGCGTTGGAAGTTTTAACTAAGTTCGTCGAGTGCGAAAAAGAATGGACGCCTTCTTCTAAGGGTACTTCGCTTTATATTCGTCCCTTTATGTTCGGTAACGATGAAACTTTGGGCGTTCACTCTGTAAAACACGCAACTTTCGTAATAATCACGTCGCCCGTCGGCAGTTATTATAAAGAGGGTATAAACCCCGTTAGAATAATGATTGAAGACCAAGACGTAAGAGCGGTAAGAGGCGGAACGGGTTACGCTAAATGCGGTGGTAATTACGCCGCTAGTAACAGAGCGGGCGAAAGAGCAGAAAATCAAGGTTATTCTCAAGTATTATGGCTTGACGGCGTTGAAAGAAAGTATATTGAAGAAGTCGGCGCTATGAACGTTATGTTTAAAATCAACGGCGAAATCGTAACGCCTATGCTTTCGGGTTCCATTCTCCCCGGTATTACAAGAAAGTCTTGTATAGAAGTTTTAAGGAGCGAGGGCTATACCGTTACCGAAAGACTTTTATCCGTCGACGAGCTTGAAGAAGCTATGGAAAACGGTTCTTTGGAAGAGGCTTGGGGTTGCGGAACGGCTGCCGTCGTATCTCCTATCGGCGAGCTTTGCTATAAAGGTAAAAAGTGCGTAATCAACAACGGAAAAATCGGAGAAGTAACTCAACACCTCTACGATACTTTAACGGGTATTCAATGGGGTGAAATAGAGGATAAATTCGGTTGGACTTATCCTTTAAAATAATAATTTTTAAATTTAATTGTAAAAAATATTGTTTTCAGCCCGAGCAAAAATTTGCTCGGGCTGTTTGCGTAAAAAAAATTATATTTTTAAAATATACCGGTTACTCTTATATTATTTAACGTAAACTAAAAGAAAAAAGTCCATGAATTTAAAAAATAAAAAAGTGTTTTGTGCATTTTCATAAAGACTTAAAAATGGTATAATGTATTCGTATAATTATATAAAAATTATGGTATAAGGAGTAAATCTATGACGGTAAAAAGAAAACTTTTTGTTTTTGTTTTAACCTTAATATTTGCTTTTAGTTTGTTTTTCTTGTTTGAAAAACCTTCTGAAAAGGCGTATGCCGACGATGACGTTACCGTCGTTATGGCTTTTGGCGATTACCAAGCGGGAAACGGTAGCGCTAATTCGCACGACCAAACTTCGTCTACGTTTAGCGCAATCTTAAACAGTGTAAAAAAGGATTATTCGTCCATATACGGTAGTTTGTGTATAGGCGATTACTCCGCCGCGTGGACTAATGAAGACGTTAATCTCGGAATTTCTTATTTAAATTCGGATTTAACCAACTCGGGACTCGGGTTTCAGCAAAAGATATATCTTCAAGGAAATCACGACCCTGCAAATATGATGGGTAAAACTGCGTCGGGGCCGAACGACCCTGCAAACAACGCATACGGCGTTTTCGTTATTAACGAGGACGATTATATGTGGAAACAAGGCGTTAGTTCCGATTCTACGGGTACCGATATAAGCACGCACGAACAAGCCGTAAAAGACACCGCCGACAATTTGAGAGCGTATTTGGAAAAAAAGAGCGCTGAAAGGTACGATAAGCCTATTTTTATCGTTTCACATCTAGCTCTTAATTATTCTTTTAGAACCTACCAAGACGGCGACGCTCAATATGCAAGATATATTTTTAATGCCATTTGGGACAACGTAACGTACGGCGGATTGAATATTATTTTCTTGTACGGACATAACCATTCACACGGTTGGGACAATTACTTGGGCGGTGCAAACGTTTATTTAAAGCCCGGCGATATGATGAAAATCGGAGTTATAGGCGATAGGTACTCGTGCGAGGAAGTTCCGCTTAATTTTACCTATATGAACGCAGGTTACGTAGGTTATTATTCGACGGACGACGCAAACGACGGAGCTAACAGAGATTTAACGGTAAGCGTGTTTGAAATAAGGAATAACAAAGTTACCATTAAACGTTACTGTGAAAGCGGTCAACACGATTTAAAATCGAAAGGCGTATACAATACGAGAGTAGTAACTTCCAAAGACGGAGGAACTATAACCGAGCAAGAATACGGACAATACACACCTAATACGACTATTTATCAAAGCGGTCAGGTATTAACGCTAAACAAGAAAAATAAATACGTAATGCAACGGTATGGACACAACTACAATACCGATAATGACGAGTATATAACGAGTTCTAATTTTTCTAACAGAAAGATTTATTTAACTAATCCTTCGGGAGAAAATCCATTGAATTTTGCTTTGGCTTCATGTCCGACAATGGAAGTTTCTGCAAGCTTTAAAATAACGGGAAAGGTAAGTGACGAACTGTGGGGTAAAGCGGGAATAGTCTTTACAAACGGCACAACAGGATTTTTCGTGTATATGGACGCAGCAGGTGACGAAGGTGAGGGTATAGATAAAATTAATAATAACGGCGTTTGTCTTGTTAGAATGATAAACGGCAAGTGGGATTGGGATACTAGCGGTTGGATAGGCGGACACTTTGATAAAAACGGTACTACTAATCTTAAAATTATAAGAGAATACGAGCGTTTTTATATTCTTGTAAACGACCAATATATAAGCGAAATAACTACCGATACAATGGGGCTTTCTCGTGACGCCTATATGTACGCTCAAGTAAGGTCTTTTAATATAAAGCTAGAATTAACTAATTACGAAAACAAGGTTTACAACGGAGATTTTTCAAAGCTTTCCGTAGTATATAATTCTGTTTTAGGCGATACGCCTTATAACACAAGTCAAACCACGTGGGATTTGTCTCAAGCTTACGAAAAGACAAACGCAAATTTTGCTAATAGAAAAGCAGTATTAAGCGTTGATAGGCTTTCAAGCAGTAACGAATTGTTTTTCAATACTTCGTCAAGCCCGCAATTGACTGTTGAGGCTACTTTTAAAGTGACGGGCAAGTCGAATAGTGAATTATGGGGCAAATTCGGATTTTCTTACGTAAATAAAGCGGGTAATGGATTTTTCTTTTACGTTGACGCTCAAGGTGGAGAAGGTACGGCTGTATCGGATATAACGGGTGCGGGCGTAGGCGTCGTAATAAGAGAATTCGGAAATCATATGTTTAATAATCCGAGAAGAAGTTTGTATACGGGCGGATTGTTCGACAAAAATAAAACCATTACTTTAAAAATGGTTAGAGATTACGAAGATATTTACCTATACGTCGATAACGTCTTGCAATATTCTTTAAAGTCTACCAACTACGGAATAGAAGCTGAAGAAGAATTGTATCCTTCTATAAAGAGTTACGGAATAGCGTTAAACGTAACTAATTACGATTGTATCGGAAGAGTGGATAATATTACTTTAGACGGTAACGTGTCCGACTGGATGAATTTAGCCGAGTGGGACAATATATACAACAACAGAATTTATATTCAAGACTATCAAGATGCCAACAGATATGCAAGAATTTATACCTTGTTAACAGAAAAAGGGTTGTTTGTTTTATCGGTAGCAAGTCACTATAGTTATATCGGAACGGAAAGCGATTGGTGGAAGAATAATAATTTTGAGTATTTCTTTAACGGAAACGGAACTTATAACCAATTCTTTGCGTCAAGTCAATACGTGAGAGGATTTTCTTCTTTCTATTATAAATGCACGAAATCGGGTTCGACGTATTTAAGCGTATTCGAAGGTTTTATTTCTGCCGATACTTTAAATATTTATATAGACTATAACGGTAGTTCAATAAGATACGGGGCGGCGTTTAAGATAAACAACGACAACGGTACTTATGAGGACTTAAAGGTAGATTCTTCTTCGGCGACGTCTTATTGGATGATGAATAATTCCAATCCGAGGGATACGGCTTTTACGATATATAAAGCCACCGATGATTTAAAGCCTGTTACTCCTCCCGCTAGTTCTTCTAGTAGCAGTAGCGTGGTTCAGCCCGAGCCTACTCCGTCTAGCTCGTCTAGTAGCGTAGTTGAACCCGAACCTACTCCGTCTAGTTCTTCTAGTAGCAGTAGCGTGGTTGAACCCGAACCTACACCGTCTAGCTCGTCTAGTAGCGTAGTTGAGCCCGATTCTTCAAAAGAGGAGAGCAATTTAAGTAGTACAACGGAAGAAAGTAGCTCTATAAGTTCGTCAATTAAAGAAAACGAAGAATCTTCACAGAGTTCGGATAAAGAAGACGATAACTTCTCAAGCTCGTCTAACAAGGAAAATTCTTCTAGCAAAGTCGTTGAAAACAGCAATAGCAACCAAACCGTAAGCACGGGGTGCGGTTCCTCTATCGGAGCGGAATTTTCTTTATTGTTTATATTGCTTGCGTTGTTCGTTGTAGTAAAACTTTATAAGAAAAATTAAAATATAAAATTTCGGTCGCTTTATTGCGACCGTTTTTTTGTTTGTAACGACTATTTTAATTTTACAAACCGTTTTTGTTATGTTAAAATATAAGCTGGAGAAAAAAATGAAACGTTTTTTTAAATATTTTAAATCCCGTATGGGACTTTTTATTTTAGACGTGACTTGTTCGGTTTTGATTGCAGTCTGTAATCTTGCATACCCCTTAATCGCAAGACGTGCTCAATCAAACGTTATAAACGGAAAACCTTTAAATTCCGTTATAATACTGCTTGTTGTGTTATTGATTGTTTTTGTTTTAAAAGCGTTATTTACCTACATTGTAAATTATTTCGGGCATATTTTTGGCATAAAAGTCCAAGGCGATATGAGAAAAGACCTGTTTAATCACTTGCAGACTTTACCCGTTAGCTATTTTGACGAAAACAAAACGGGCAATATTATGAGTAGAATAGTGAACGACCTATTCGAGGTGTCGGAGCTTGCTCATCACGGCCCCGAGGATTTATTGGTTTCGGTAATGTCGATAATAGGCGCATTGATTTTAATAGGACTTATAAACCCGTATTTATGTCTGATTGTTGGTTGCGTTGTTCCCATAATAATATTAGTCGTCGTCCTTTCAAGAAAAAATATGCTTGGCGCAATGTATAATCAAAGGGTGAAAACGGCGCAAATAAACTCCCAAATAGAAAATTCGATAGGCGGTATAAGGGTGTCAAAGATTTTTACCGCAGAGGAAATGGAAAGTAGTCGGTTTGACAGAAGGAACGAGGAGTTAATTTACGCAAGAACGCTTTCTATGTTTTACGTTTCAAAGTTTCATACGATTTTAACGTTTATAATGGATTTTTTATATCTTGTTGCGTTGTCGTCAGGGATATTATTTTATTTTTATGATAAGATTTCTGCTCCCGATTTAACTGCGTTTTTACTTTATATCGTAATGATGATAAATCCCATAAGACAATTCCAAACGCTATTTGAAGAAATTCAAAACGGTTTTACGGGGCTTAAAAGATTTAACGAGATTATGGATTTAAAACCCGAGCATAGCGGAGAAAAGGTTATTGACGGGATTGACAATATTGAGTTTAAAAACGTTTATTTTAAATATCCCAAAACCGAAAAATACGTTTTAAAAGATTTTTCATACCGTTTTGAAAAGGGAAAAACAATAGCAATAGTCGGCGAATCGGGTGGAGGCAAAACTACTTTAACTAGTTTAATACTTAATTTTTACGACATAGAAAGCGGAGAAATTTTGGTAAACGGCATAAATATAAACGAAATATCTATAAAAAGTTTAAGGGAAAATCTTAGTGTGGTACAGCAAGATATTTTCTTGTTTGACGGGACAATAAGGGAAAACATTGCGTTTAGTAAAGATAATTCAACCGAGCAAGAGATAGAAAATTGCGTTATTAGCGCCGATTTAAACGATTTTATAGCTTCCTTGACAAACGGACTTAATACAGAAGTCGGAGAAAGAGGGGTTAAGTTATCGGGCGGACAAAAGCAAAAAATATCTATCGCAAGAGCGTTTTTAAAAGACCCCGATTTCTTGATTTTAGACGAAGCAACGTCTTCTTTGGATAGATTTTCCGAAATTGAGATACAAAATTCGTTAGAACGCTTGTCAAAAGGGCGGACAAGTGTTATAATAGCACATAGGTTGTCGACGATAAAGAATGCCGACGAGATAGTCGTAATAAGTGAAAACCGTTTAGCCGAAAAGGGTTCGCATAAGCAACTTATGGATAAAAAGGGAATTTATTACGAACTATATACAAAAAGTGAATAATCGCTACCGCAAGGTAACGTAATCGAGGTGTAGCGCAGTTTGGTAGCGCGCTTGGTTCGGGACCAAGAGGTCGTGGGTTCGAATCCCGTCACCTCGACCAAAACTCAACAGGCTCGAATTTGAACTTGTTGAGTTTAACTTTTTTAAAAAACGGGTTGGTTGATTTTATATACAACGAGTATATTTTAATAAAAAAACAAAAGGAGAAAGAGAGCTTTATTGCTCGGTAAGATTATGTGGGCAGGAATCAAGTATTTTATTGGTAACGTTTTTAGATGTCTTTTATTGTTGATTATTGTTTTCGTTTTATATTCAAAGAGAAATTCCGATGATGATATATCTAATTCTTTAATGTAGGTATTTTTTCTGGGCGGATATTATTCTTGCGTAGTAGGAAGTTTTACTTTTGGAGATTATAAAGTAACCCTTATAGAAGAGGGTTTTAGTTTCGGAGCCGCATTTTTGCTTTATGCCGTTGCATATGCTATAGTCACGTTTATTTTATCGCACGTTGCTTTATTTATTGGTTTAGCAATATTGTTCTTTGGTATTAACCGTACGATAGAAACAGTTAAATTCTGGTATGACGTCCCAATATTTTTTAACGTAACGAGCATTATTTCCATTGGATTAGTTGTTTTGTCAACAATTTTTTCTTTTTCTTCTCACGTTGTGGCAGGACTTGGAATGTTACTTTTTATATTTGTTTTAGAACTTATCAACTTTACTTCTAGGGCGTTTCATGCGAGTGAAGTTTTAGATTATTAAATAAAAAACAACGGCTTTTTATATGGCTGTTGTTTTTTTGTTGAGTTTATGTGTGTTTGCAATATTAAATATTATTCTTCATATTTTTATTGATTAACAATTTTATGAAAGAAAAAATGAAAAACGAATGTTTTCGTTTTAAAAAATTTATAAGTTTAAAATCTCGAACAGAAGCTTTAAAGATATCTTTAAAAACGGTTTAGAATATAATAAAAGGTGGGAAAAGTTATGAAAAAGTTTTTAAAAACGTGTACGTTAGCAATATGTTTAATTTTGCCGACGATTTTTGTGTAAACAAAAAAGACTTGTGATGACACAAGTTTTTAAAGATAGATAATTTTAATTATATAGGAAATTATTTTTTAAATTTAATAACCCCCGTTA
>CAZRMT010000007.1:23203-34220 GCA_964601265.1 uncultured Christensenella sp. | reverse complement strand
GGGTTATTTGCTTTCGCTTCTTTGCCGGCAGAAAGAACGAAGTCGAATAGTTTGTTCATTGACGGAATAACGCCGTGTTTATAGTATACGACGTTTTGAGGTACGATAATTTTTTTTGCGTTGTATTTTTCCATAAAATCTCCTTTTTCGGCACTTGCCAACATTTTTTTTAGCAAGGAGATTTGCTCTTGTTTTTTTAAGGCTTCTTTTTCTAAAAAAAGTAAATGTTTCGTTAAAAGCTTGTTTTTATCGGGCGAGGTTAGAATTTTTTTAACCTCGGCAACGGGAACGTCCAATTTTCTTAATTGCATTATTGCAATAAGGGTATTAAGTTGTTCGGTTTCGTAATACCTGTATCCGTTTTCGTCTACAAACGACGGTTTTAATAAGTCTGCTTCGTTGTAAAATCGTAAAGTTTTAACTGTCGTTTTTGCTATTTTAGAAAATTCGCCTATTTTAAACATAGATTTTCTCCTTGTGGTAATATGACAAACGCTCCCGTAAGAGGAGAGTCAAGGGGATTTATAAAAAAATAAAAAATTTTTAAAAAAATACGTCGCCGATTGAATACGGCGACGTAATCGTTATAATAAATCAATCTTTTCTTCTTATCGAAGCAATTAAGACTATAAACCTCAAAAGATAAAGCAGAGAAACAAGCAAGCTTGCAAAATACGTTAGCGCCGCCGCATAAAGCACGGAACCGACTTGTTTGGATTCGGAAGACGTTATAATTCCGTTTTCGAGCAACATTTTTTTTGCTCTGCGAGACGCATTTATTTCAACGGGCAACGTAACTAATGCAAAAATGCTTGCAAGTGAATACATTATAATTCCGACGCATATTAGAATACTTCCTAGCGTTCCCATAGAAGAGGAAAGCCACTCTAATATTACCCCGAAAATCGCAACGGGCAAGGCTAAACGAGAGCCGAAATTTACCACGGGAACCAGCGCCGAGCGTATTTTTAGCGGGGTGTATTCTTCTTGGTGTTGAATGACGTGTCCCACTTCGTGAGCGGCGACCGCTACGGATGCGACGGAATTAGACGAATAAGTGGAATCGGAAAGCGAAAGCGTTTCCGTTTCGGGGTTATAGTTGTCGGTAAGCTGTCCCGAAATATGCGTAACTCTTACGTGGCTTCCGTTTTTAAATAAAAGCATTTCGGCAACGGTTTTTGCGGACGAGCCGTTTAGCGTGCTAACTCTGTTGTAGCGATTAAACGTTGTTTTAACCCTTATCGAGGCGTATATCGAAAAAAGTATCCCCGGGATTAGTATTATCATGGAGCAGTAATAAAAAATATTAAAAAACATAGCTACTTTCTCCTTTATTGCTTTTGAAAGATTTTATCATTATTTATGGCGAAAAGTCAATATATAAAGCAAACAAAAAATCAATCGTCTGTTACAACGTCGCAAATTTTGTCGTTTTTTGTTTTAAGCGAAACGAATTTTATTCCGTCC
This sequence comes from uncultured Christensenella sp., assembly GCA_964601265.1. Taxonomy (GTDB): domain Bacteria; phylum Bacillota; class Clostridia; order Christensenellales; family Borkfalkiaceae; genus UBA4675. Next base: position 32,753 of record CAZRMT010000007.1, on the reverse strand, counting down.
TCGTAAATCAGGGCGTAGTCGAAATCGTCGGAGGGCGACTTAAATATAAAAAGATAATCTCCTAAAAAGTCTTTAAGTTTTTCTTTTCCTTTAAAATCTTCGCATAAAAAATCGGAAACGTCGTCGCCTATTCTAAGACACTCTAAAAAGCAAAACTTTATTTTACAACTTGAAATTTCGTTTACGGATTTTTCACGCACGCATTGTCTTGTTCCGCCTGTAAAAGGAAAATCGAACCGTTCGGTTATAACGTGTTTTAAAAGAGTAGGTAAACGATTCCTTAAAATAAGCGTATCGTTTTCGTAGCGAACCGACTTTGCGAACTTAGATAAAATCCTTTCACAGTCGCTTCCGTTTACTACGCAAACGTATCCGTTTTTCTTAAAAAACAGCCCTATAAGTCGATTTTTCTCAAATAATACCTCGGGGGCGGTCGCTTTAAAGGGAAGCGGAAAAAGTTTTGCCGAGCGTTCGTTTTCTAGTAAGAGTTTTGCGGAGCAGTCGTTTATTGCCGAAAGGGCTAATTTCGACGAGGGATAGTTTTTTGAAAAAACGACTTCATAGCGGAGCGGAATAAGAGGGAAGGTTTTCGGGTAAATAAAATTGCCGTTTGGGTTTTTAAGCACGCACACGCTTTCGTTCTTTTCGCCGAGCAGACAGTTTGCGGGCAAAAATGAATTTTCGGAGGAGAAAAACTCCAAAAAGTCGCCTTGCGTTAACGAAAATCTCGTCGGGTTTAAAGATATAACGCCTTTAAATATCCCGTTTATTTTCAAAAGGCATTTTACGGGAGAAAATATATAGTAGTATTCCATATATAAAGATATATTCTCGCATAAAAAAATAAATTCTTTTTGCAAAAGGGTATTTTTCACGGTAAAAAAGGTAATAATCTTTAAAAACTTTAAAAACTTTAAAAAGGAGATATATCGTGAAAGGATTTTCATTTCAAGAAAAGAACGAATTGATACAAATGGCAAAAACGAGTAAAGAAAAAGGGTGTTCGCTATCCTCCGTGTTTTCGGCGTTTGCAAAAAAGCATAAAAGGGCTGATGGAAGCGTGAGAAATTATTATTACGCCTTAATTAAGTCGGACGGATATAGTGGCGAGGGGTTGACGGCGGAACATGTTAAACCTTTTGACAAACGTGAAACGTTGGATATAATAGAAGGCGTTTTAACGGGTGCAAGTTCGGGTAAAAGCGTGAGAAGAGTTATTGCCGAAATGGCGAAAGGCGACGAAAAAAAAGCGCTTAGAATTCAAAATAAGTATAGAAATATGGTATCGAACGACAAAGAGTTCGTGCAAGAAGTTATGCGTTCTCTTGAAAAAAGAGGCGTGGCGTTTAAAAATCCCTATGCGGAAAAGAAAGAAAAAAAGTCCTTTTTGTATAAAAGACTGCAAAGGGAAATAAACAATCTGTTTGAAAAAATAGCCATTAAAGAAAAGAAGATAAACGAGCAATTAACCAAAAAGATAAGCGACCTAGAAAAGGGCGTGTTACCCGCAAAATCCAACGCAAAAGACTTTTTTACCCTTTCCTTGGTGAAGAGCGAAGATAAAGGGGAATAAATTTGGCGGTAGTTATTGCGTTGACAATTTTTTTTCGTCGTATTATAATATGAAATGAAATTCATATTTATTAAGGAGAAAGTATGACGGAATATAAATTTAAAGTTTCCGATATGCGGTGTTCTGCGTGCGTTTCGGCGGTGGAGCGTGCCGTAAAAAAGGTTGACGGGGTAAAAGAAGCGAAAGTTCTTTTGGCGGATAAATCGGTAATAGTGTACTATGAGGGTGTGACTATTGACGAAATAAAGGAAGCCGTTAAAAAGGCGGGGTATACTCCGAAAGAAGAAAAAAAAGAGAGAAAACTATTGAAAATCGTCATATCGGCGGGTATTTTAGCGGTTATGATGTTTTTAATGTTAGGGGAAATGTTTGCTTTTCTTCCGAAAAAATTCAACGCATACGCTTACCCGATAATATCGTGCGTGCTGTGTATAGTCGTTATTGCGATAAATATTCATTATTATACCGACGGGTTTAAAAAGCTCGTTAAACTTCACCCGAATATGAGTTCGCTTGTTGCGGTAGGTTCTATTACCTCTTTTATTTACGCAACGGTATCTATGTTTATTTCGTTTTTTGCGAAAAGCCAAGAGGTAAGAGAAAAGTATATGAAAAATATGTTTTTCGATTCCTCTGCGATGATAGTGGTTATAGTGTCCATAGGTAAATATTTAGAGGAAAGGGCGATAGGGAAAACGAGAAATGCGATTTCCGAGCTTTTGGCGTTAACGCCCGACGAAGCAAGATTAAAAACCGACGACGGCGAAAAAACCGTTAAGGTGAACGCTTTGAATATCGGAGATATAATTATTTTAAAAAGCGGTGACAGAATTTCCGCCGACGGCGAAATCGTCAAGGGCGAAGTATACGCCGACCAGTCCGCAATTACGGGCGAAAGCGTCCCCGTGAGGCTTAAAGAGGGCGACGTTGCAAGAGGCGGAACTGTGGTGACGAGCGGTTATGCCGAAGTGAAAATCACGGCGCTAGGGGAGAATACCTCGATAGGAAAAATAATAAAACTCGTTTCCGAAGCGGGTGCGGATAAGGTTCCGATAGCTCATCTTGCCGATAAGGTGGCGGGAATTTTCGTGCCGACGGTTTTCGGAATTGCGTTGATTACTTTTATCGTGTGGTGTTTTGCGGGCTCTATAGAGCAAGCGTTTAATTACGGAATAAGCGTACTGGTAGTGTCTTGCCCGTGTGCATTGGGGCTTGCGACTCCGCTTGCCGTTATGACGGCTACGGGGGTTGGCGCCACTAAAAATATTCTTATAAAAAACGGGGCGTCGCTAGAATACCTTTCAAAAGTCAAAACCGCTTTTTTCGATAAAACGGGAACTATCACCGAAGGAAAATTTCAAGTGGTCGAATACTACGCCGAAGAGGATATTTTAAGCGAAATAGCTTCTTTGGAAAAAAACAGTTCGCACCCGATTGCAAACGCAATATGCGAGTATGCCGAAAAACAGGGTAAAGTTTTTTACGAAACGGAAAATTTTGTAAGCAATACTTCTAAGGGGGTAAGCGGAAGAATAAACGGGAAAGAGTACAAAATAGGTAAAAGCGATTACGCGGGCGTTACGACGGGCGAGTTTTACGAAAAATATACGGAATTGTATCGTGGCGGGGTTACCGTGCTTATGATTACCGAAAACGGCGTTGCAAAAGGCGTGATAGCGTTGGCGGATAAGGTTCGTGAAGGGGCGGTCGATTTAATGCGAGGCTTAAAAGAAAAAAATATCGCAACTGTAATGCTTACGGGAGATAACGTTTCCACGGCAGAACGCATTGCTAAAATTTGCGGTATAGATACCTTTAAGGCTAATATGATGCCCGAAGAAAAGGCGGAAGAAGTAAAACAGGCTACTATGGTTTCGCCTACGATATTCGTCGGCGACGGGGTAAACGACGCGGTTGCAATGACAATGGCGACCGTTGGCGTTGCGGTCGGTAGCGGAACGGACGTTGCGATTGAAAGCGCTGACGTTATTGTAACTTCCTCAAAACCAAAGGACTTGCTTTCGGCGATAAAACTAAGTAATTCCGCTGTAAGGAATATAAAACAAAATTTGTTTTGGGCGTTTTTCTATAACGTTATAGCAATTCCCGTGGCGTGTGGGCTTTTTGCTTGGGCAAACGTAACCTTTTCGCCTATGATAGCGTCCGTTTGTATGAGCTTATCGAGTATATGCGTTGTTTTAAACGCATTAAGACTCAGAAAATTAAAAACAAAATAATATCGAGAGGATTTTTAAGGCGAAGCGATTACACTTCGTCTTTTTTTGAGCGGTAAAACGCTTGCGTTCAAAAAAATTTTTCGGCATATTTCTTTAAATTTCCGTCTTACGAAAAAGAACGAAAATTTTAAGTTGTTTTTTTTCAAAAAAAGGGGAAAGCGTTTTTGCCCTTTCCGTCATAAAAAAAGTGAATAAAACATATAATCTTGTCCGAAAATGTGGATAACTTTTCTAAAAATCCTTTAAAAAACGGTCGATTTTTGTCGTTTATAAAAATAAGTAGCCCCGCTGTTTTATGCAAAACTGCGGGACTTCGTTAAATTAGAAATTTTTTTAAAGTTGTGTTAATTGTTTTGTAAAAACGCAACATATTGTGGTTTTTATATCTTTTCCAAAGAACAATACGCTTGACAGGCGATAGCTTCTTCACGGCCCACAAGACCTACGCCTTCGAGCGTGGTGCAGGTTATTCCGATCATTTTTTCGTCAATGTGGATAACTTCGCTTAAAAGTGTGGATATCTTTTCGGTAAACGAGGCAAGTTTTGGTTTTTCAGCCATAATTACGACGCTTACGTTGTGAACTTTCCAACCCTCTTTTTTAAGTAATTCTAATACTTTTTTGAGTAAGACTATACTTGAAATATCCTTATACGCAACGTCGTTATCGGGAAAGTGTTTTCCTATATCGCCGAGCGACAGAGCGGATAAAAAAGCGTCCATTACGGCGTGCGTTAAAACGTCGGCGTCGCTGTGTCCGAGTAGTCCTTTTTCGTGAGGAATTTCTATTCCGCCCAAAATAAGTTTTCTGTTCGGTACCAATTTATGTAAATCGAAGCCCGTTCCCACGAGAAAGCCGTTTGAAAAATCTTTTTTATAGGTAAGTTTAACGTTTTCTTCGTTGCCGATAAAAAGGCGAGCGGGTTTTACGAATTCCGAGTAGACGGAACCGTCGTCGGTGTAAAATTTTCCGCTTTTTATCGCCTTTTCGTAAGCGGGTAAAATTTCGTTAAGGTAGAAGCCTTGTGGCGTTTGAACGTTGTAATAACCGTTGCGTCCGCATTTGTTTATCGTCTGTCCGTCGCCGGAATAAGCTATCGTGTCGGTCGGGGGAATACAGGCTATTGCGCTATGAAATTCTTTTACGGTAGAAATACAACGGTTTATGGTTTCGTTCGATACGAACGGTCTTGCTCCGTCGTGAATCAGGACTATATCTGCGTTTGCTTTTTTTAATGCGTTATAAACGGACAAAGTGCGAGTTTCTCCGCCTAACACGAAAGAAATTTCTTTGTTTGTCGGTTTGATTAGTTTTTTAAATTCGGGCAAATCTTTTTCGGAAGCGGTAACTATTACGCCACAGACGTTTTCGTTGTTTAAAAATGCCGAAAGCGTTTTTTCAAAAACCGTAATTCCGTCGATTTTTCTTAAAATTTTATTTTCTTTAAATCCCGCGCGAGTTCCTTTTCCCGCACAAGTTATAATCGCTTGAATTTTCATTGAATTATTTCGTACAAAGACGATGCTTCCTCCTTTTTCACGCTTTCTTTAACGGCGAGAATTCTAAAAGACAAACTGCCGTTGCCGAATTTAAGACACACTTCGTCGCCGACTTTTACGTTATACGAGGGTTTTACGGGTTTCGAGTTAACTTCCACCTTACCGCCGTTGCATGCGTCGGAGGCAACCGTCCTTCTTTTCAAAATTCTGCTCACTTTTAAAAATTTATCTATTCTCATAATCGCCTTTTTTATTTATTTTATATATTTTTTTACTATTTAACGAAAATCGTTTGACTTTTGGACAAAACGGGGTTATAATATCAAAATGCAAAATTATCCATAATGTCCTATTATGCCGTTTTGAGCGGGTAAAAATTTTTTAAAAATGCCCGAAAGCATTTGGAATTTATGGTTATTATACACCGTTTTCGGAAACAAAGCAATAATTTTCGCAAATTAAAAGGAGCAGAAAAATCAGATGAGAAGTTTGCAAACAGTAAAATTCGGCAAAAGCAAAACCGAAAGAAAAACTTTTTCAAAGATCAACGAAGTAACGGAAATTCCCTATCTTATCGAGATACAGAAAGACAGTTACGAGAACTTTATCGAAGAGGGATTAAGCGAGGTCTTTGAGGATTATTCTCCTATAACGGACTTTTCCGACCACTTTGAATTGAACTTTTTGGATCATAAGCTTTCAGAAGTTCCCAAGTACGACGAAAAGACTTGTAGAGAACGTGACGCAACGTACGCCGTTTCGCTTTCGGTAAAAATTCAGCTTGTAAACAAAATGACGGGTGAAATTCTCGTTAAAGACATTTATATGGGCGAGTTGCCGAAAATGACGGAAAACGGTTCGTTTATCATAAACGGAGCGGAGAGAGTTATAGTTTCTCAATTAGTTCGTTCCCCCGGCGTGTACAACACGGGAGTAAAGGACGTTAAGAGCGGTAAACTCCTCGTTAACGCTCAAATTATACCTAACCGCGGAGCTTGGATAGAATACGAGCAATCTTGTTTGGAAAACGGAAAAGTTTTAAAGGCTTGCGTGGATAAAACTCGTAAAATTTACGCCACGGTATTATTGAGAGCTTTAGGATTCGGAACGGACGAGCAATTAAAAGAATTGTTCGCAAACGACCCCACTATTTGCGCTACGATTGAAAAAGACGGTTGCAAGAGCGAAAAAGACGGTTTATTCGATTTATATAAAATTTTGCGTCCCGGCGAAATGCCCGACGAAGAAGCCGCAAAAACTCATATTAAGAACATTTTGTTCGACGTAAGAAGATACGATTTGGGAAAAGTCGGAAGATATAAATTCGACAAACGTATGAGAATGGGCGTAAGACTTGCCGGTTGTAAGGCTTTTGAGGATATAATCGACGAAAACGGAGAAGTTCTTTGCGTAAAAGGCGAAATTATAACCGAAGAAAAGGCAAACGAAATTCAAAATGCAGGAATAAACAGAGTATTCGTAGACGTTAACGGCGAAAGACACGTTATTATCGCCAACAACGCAGTAAATTTCAACGCTATCACGGGATTAAACCCCAAACGTTTCGGTTTGCTGGATACGATGCACTATCCTAATTATAAATTTATAAGAGAAGTCGCCGAGTGCGGTAAAGAAATAGGAATGGAAGCGACCGCCGACAAATATATCGACGCTATTAACGACTTGTACTACGTTAAGGAAACCGAAATAGTAGAAGGCGAAGAGAAAATCGAAGACAAAAAGAATTACGAAAAGAGAAAAGAACAAAGAAGAAGATTCGTCGAAGGAGCGGTTGAGTTCATTCGTTTAGTCGACGAAAAATTCGATGGAAAACTTACGATAGAACAAAAGAAAGTAATTAAACCCGTCATCGAAAAATTAAACTATAAGCACATTACCTTGGACGATATAGTCGCAAGCGTATCCGTAAACCTCGATTACAATTACGGCATAGGCGTACTCGATAATATCGACCACCTTGCAAACAGAAGAGTAAGAAGTATCGGCGAATTGTTACAAAACGTATTCAGAATAGGTATGTCCAGACTTGAAAGGGTAATAAGAGAGAGAATGTCTACCCAAAACACAAGTCAGGAAATTACCCCTGAAAAACTCGTAAACGCTCGTCCCGTAAGCGCGGCGATAAAAGAATTTTTCGGTTCTTCGCAGTTGTCGCAATTTATGGATCAAACCAACCCGATTGCGGAACTTACGCATAAGAGAAAATTGTCTGCGTTGGGACCGGGAGGATTGAACAGAGAAAGAGCGACTTTCGAAGTCAGAGACGTTCACTACACGCACTACGGAAGAATGTGTCCTATCGAAACGCCTGAAGGTCAAAACATAGGACTTATCACCTCTTTGTCCACCTTTGCGAAAGTAAACGAATACGGATTTATCGAATCTCCTTATAGAAGAGTGGATAAAGCTACCGGAACCGTTACGAACGTAGTAGATTATCTTGCCGCAGACGAAGAAGACAGATACGTCGTGGCGCAAGCGAACGAACCGTTGGACGAAAACAACAGATTCGTAAACGAACAAGTTTCTTGCAGAAGACAAGAAGAAATAACCGAACTTCCCAGAAATCAGATAGATTATATGGACGTATCGCCCAAGCAGTTGGTTTCGGTTGCAACGGCGCTTATACCGTTCCTTGAAAACGACGATACGCACAGAGCCTTGATGGGTTCCAACATGCAAAGACAAGCAGTTCCGTTGCTTACTTGCGAAGCTCCTATCGTAGGAACGGGAATAGAGGGTACTATTGCGTCCGATTCGGGCGTTATGGTAACTGCCGAAAAAGGCGGTATAGTAAAAGAGGTTAACGGTGATTCTATCGTTATTTCTCAATACGACGGACTCGATAAAGAATATAAACTTAAAAAATTCGAACGTTCCAACCAAGGTACGTGTATAAACCAAAAAGCGATAGTAACCGCAGGGGATAAGATTGCGGACGGCGAAATTATTGCCGACGGTCCTTCCACTAAAGACGGAGAACTTGCCCTCGGTAAGAATATATTAGTCGGATTTATGACTTGGGAAGGTTATAACTACGAGGACGCTATATTGTTGTCCGAAAAACTCGTTATGAACGACGTATTTACTTCTATCCATATAGAAGAATACGAGACGGAAGCGAGAGATATTGCAAAACTCGGCGCGGAAGAAATTACGAGAGATATAGCCGGCGCAAGCGCAGACCAACTTAAAAACCTCGACGAAGACGGTATTATAAGAATAGGTAGCGAAGTTACCGGTGAAGATTACCTAGTCGGAAAGGTTACGCCTAAGGGAGAAGCAGAGCTTACCCCCGAAGAAAAGATGCTTAGAGCAATTTTCGGAAGCAAGGCGAGAGACGTAAGAGACACGTCCTTAAAAGTTCCTCACGGCGAGGGCGGTGTAGTCGTAGACGTTAAAGTGTTTACGAGAGAAAACAAGGACGAATTGCCTCCGGGAGTTAGAAAATCGGTAAGAATTTATATCGCTCAAAAGAGAAAGATTTCCGTCGGAGATAAAATGGCGGGACGTCACGGAAACAAGGGCGTTATTTCAAGAATTCTTCCCGAAAACGATATGCCGTTTATGGCAGACGGTACGCCTATTCAGATAGTGTTGAACCCGTTGGGCGTTCCTTCGCGTATGAATATCGGACAGGTTTTGGAAGTACATTTGGGCTTGGTTTGTAAACAACTCGGCTGGAAGATTGCAACTCCCGTATTCGACGGCGCTACCGAAAAAGACATTAAAGAATTATTAGAAGAAAACGGATTCGTTAATCCCGAAGGTAAAGTCGACGGAAAAATTCAACTTTACGACGGAAGAACGGGCGAGCCGTTTGAAAACAGAGTAACCGTCGGTCAAATGTATATGATTAAACTTCACCACTTGGTCGACGATAAAATTCACGCTCGTTCCATAGGACCGTACTCTTTGGTAACTCAACAACCGCTCGGCGGAAAAGCGCAGTTCGGCGGACAAAGATTCGGAGAAATGGAAGTTTGGGCGTTGGAAGCTTACGGCGCGGCTCATATCTTGCAAGAACTTTTGACCGTTAAATCGGACGACGTTCAAGGAAGAGTAAAGACTTACGATTCTATCGTTAAAGGAAACGAAGTTAGCGAACCCGGTATACCCGAAGCGTTTAAGGTGCTTATAAAAGAACTTCAATCGCTTGCGTTGGATATTAAGGTGTTAACGGAAACGGGAGAAGAATTATCGCTTGACGAATTGTATAA
>CAZRMT010000007.1:10596-23103 GCA_964601265.1 uncultured Christensenella sp. | reverse complement strand
ATATTAAGGTGTTAACGGAAACGGGAGAAGAATTATCGCTTGACGAATTGTATAACAACGACGATTACTCGTCCAACTCGGGTAAATTTGCCGAAAAACGTCAAGAGCAAGAAGTTGACCTTGGCGACGACGATCACGTTGACGATTCGTCTATCGACTTTGATTCGCTCGAAGAAATCGACATATTCAACGAGGATACCGATTTTGCCGATATGGAAGATTTTAAAGCAGATTTAAGCGAGGACGATTTCGGCGATATCGACGAATTAGGCAATTTTGATTTCGACGATGAGGATAACGAATAATAAGGGGGAAATAGAAAATGTTTGAACTTCACAATTTTGAATCTATACAAATAGGAATAGCTTCCCCTGAAAAAATAAGAAGCTGGTCGCACGGGGAGGTTACTAAGCCCGAGACCATAAACTACAGAACGCAAAAACCCGAAAGAGACGGTTTATTCTGCGAAAAAATATTCGGACCGACGAGAGACTGGGAATGTCATTGCGGAAAGTACAAAAAAGTACGTTATAAAGGAATGACTTGTGAAAAGTGCGGAGTCGATATAGTTCAAAGCAAGGTAAGAAGAGAAAGAATGGGTACGATAGAATTAGCCGCACCCGTGTCTCACTACTGGTATTTTAGAGGAAACCCCTCTAAAATAGGGCTTATGCTCGATATAAACTCCAAACAACTCGAACAAATAATTTATCTCGTAAATTATATCGTTCTAGACCCCGGTAATACGGAACTCGAGTACAAACAAATAATTACCATAACTCAATATCAACAGATTTTAGACGAATTTAGAGATAAAAAGGATTCCGACGGAAATCCCGTGGAGTGTACTTTAAGGGTCGGTATGGGCGCAGAAGCCATAAAAGAGCTTTTAATGTCCATAGACCTTGACAAGGAATGTGAGGAAATAAGAAAAACCATCGATTCCACTCCTGCGGCAAGCGCTAAAAAGGAAAAAGCCGTAAAGCGTTTGGAAATCGTCGAATCGTTCAAAAAGAGCGGAAACCGCCCCGAATGGATGATTTTAGACGTTCTTCCCGTAATTCCTCCCGAACTTCGTCCTATGGTTCCGTTAGACGGCGGAAGATACGCAACCAGCGACTTAAACGACTTGTATAGAAGAGTTATCAACAGAAATAACAGACTTAAAAAGTTGATGAGTTTAGGTTCTCCCGATATGATTATCAGGAACGAAAAAAGAATGCTTCAAGAGGCTGTAGACGCTTTAATCGATAATGGTAAGCGCGGTAAAGCCGTAATGGGAGCAGGAAACAGAGAACTTAAGTCTTTATCCGCTATGCTTCGTGGTAAGCAAGGTCGTTTCCGTCAAAACTTACTCGGTAAACGTGTCGACTATTCGGGACGTTCGGTTATCGTAGTAGGACCGGAATTAAAACTTTATCAATGCGGACTTCCGAAGGAAATGGCGATAGAACTCTTTAAGCCGTTCGTTATGAAGCGTCTTGTCGATATGAAAGAATGTCATACCGTAAAAGCCGCTCGTCACACGGTTGAAAGACTTAATCCTATCGTATGGGATATTTTGTCGGAAGTTATTAAAGACCACCCCGTACTTTTGAACAGAGCTCCTACGCTTCACAGGCTTTCGATACAGGCTTTCGAACCCGTATTGATAGAGGGTAGAGCTATTCAGTTGCACCCGTTGGTTTGCGCGGCGTTCAACGCCGACTTCGACGGCGACCAGATGGCTGTTCACGTACCGCTTTCGATAGAAGCGCAAGCGGAAGCAAGATTTTTAATGCTTGCGTCTAACAACATTTTAAAACTTTCCGACGGTATGCCCGTTATGAGTCCTTCTCAGGATATGGTTTTAGGTTGTTATTATTTGACTATTAAAAAACACGAAATAGGTAAAGAATATACCGAGGACGGACAAACGTTCGTATATCGCGGACAAATGTTCTCGTCCGAGGACGAAGCGTTGATTTCTTATCAAACCAAACAAGTTACGCTTCAAGACGAAATTTATATCAGAAGAAAACTTATTATCGACGGCGAGGAAAGAACGGGAAGAATTAAGACTACCGTAGGTAGAATTATCTTCAACAACGCTATTCCTCAAGACGTCAATTACAACTTCAAGAGCGATACTTACGTAACCGAAGAAGAAGCCGAAAAGCCCTATTTAAACGACAGCGCTTTCCAATTCAAAACGGATACGCTTATCAAGAAAGGCGAATTAAAGAAAATCGTAGACGCTTGCTTTAAGCAAGGCGGAGCGGTTTGCGCCGCTAATACTCTTGACAGTATTAAATCGTTAGGTTATAAATATTCTACAATCGGTTCGCTTACGACCAGCGTATTCGATATGTACGTTCCCGCTAAAAAGGACGAAGTTATCGCTCAAGCCACCGAGGACGTTCATAAAATCGCTAAACAATACGGCAGAGGTTTGTTGACCAACGACGAAAGGTATAGAGCAACCGTAGACGTTTGGACTCAAGCGACGGAAGATATCGAAGGAATTCTTAAAACGAGCCAGAAGAAATTCAATCCTATTTGGATGATGGCTGATTCGGGAGCCCGTGGTAGTATCGACCAAATTAAACAGCTTGAAGGTATGCGTGGTCTTATGACTAACCCGCAAGGTAAAGTTATAGAAGTCCCCGTTAAGTCTTGTTTCCGTGAAGGACTTTCCGTTTTGGAATACTTTATTTCTTCACACGGAGGAAGAAAAGGTTTGGCGGATACGGCGTTAAAGACGGCAGACTCGGGATATTTGACGAGGCGTCTAGTAGACGTTGCGCAAATCGTTATCGTAAGAGAGGACGACTGCGGAGACAGAAAGGGTATGCTTGTTTCGGCAATTAGAAACGTAGACGGAGAAAAGCCTATCGAAACGCTTGCCGACAGAATTAACGGAAGATTTACCATAAACGACGTAGTAGATCCCGCAACGGGCGAAATTCTTGCTCAAGCGGATACTATGATTACGGAAAGTCAAGCCAAAGCTATCGAAAAGGCGGGAATAACGGAAGTTCTTATCAGAAGCGTGTTCTCTTGTAAGACCGCAAACGGCGTTTGTACTAAATGTTACGGACGCGATATGAGTAGAATGACCGTCGTATCAAAGGGTGAGTCGGTAGGTATTATAGCCGCTCAATCCATAGGTGAACCGGGTACTCAGTTGACGATGAGAACCTTCCACACGGGCGGTATCGCATCTACCGGAGATATTACTCAAGGTTTGCCGAGAATCGAGGAATTGTTCGAGTGTAGAAATCCGAAAGGAAAGGCTATCGTATGCGAAGTCAGCGGTAACGTGTCTATAACCGAAAAGAACGGGGCAAGAGTAGTTAAGATTGTCGCAAACGACAATACGAGCAAAGACTACGTAATTCCGTTCAGCGCTCAACTTAAAGTTGCCGACGGCGACGAAGTAGAACCCGGAACGATTCTTACCGAAGGTTCGGTATATCCGAAAGATATATTAAAGACCAAAGGCGTTAAGGGCGTTCAAGACTATATTCTTAAAGAAGTTCAATCGGTTTACCGCGGACAAGGCGTTGACATTAACGATAAGCACGTAGAAGTAATCGTTCGTCAAATGTTACGTAAAGTCAAAATCGAGAACTGCGGAGATACGGATATGCTCCCCGGAGAACTCGTTGACTTCACCAAATTTGAAAAAATCAATGCGAAAGTCCTTGAAAGCGGAGGAAGACCCGCTAGCGCAAAGAGAACGTTGCAAGGTATTACTAAAGCTTCTTTGGCGACGGAATCGTTCTTATCGGCCGCGTCCTTCCAAGAAACGGAAAAAGTTCTTACGGAAGCCGCAATCAAGAGCAAAATCGATCCGCTTATCGGCTTGAAAGAAAATATTATTTTAGGTAAACTTATTCCTGCGGGAACGGGTGCGAAAGAATACAAAACTTTATCGCCCAAGACTATGGGTATGAGTTCTGCCGAAAGATTTGTCAATAATTACACTCCCGACGACGATTCGGATATTATCTGATTAAAAGTGTAAAAAAACGATTGACTTAAATCCTTAAAAATGTTAAAATAAACCTAATTTAAAATGAGTTTTTGCGGTTTTTCGTAAAAAATCGCAAAAACCCTTATAAAAAAGCTTCTTTAACGGGTAACCGTTTAGATATTTCGATAATAAAACAAGGAGGAACAAAATGCCAACCATCAACCAGCTCATTAAGCAAGGAAGAAAAACGGCTGAGGAAAAGTGCAAAACGCCTATCATGGGACATTGCCCCCAAAAAAGAGGAGTTTGCTTAATCGTTACCACGACTTCTCCCAAAAAGCCTAACTCGGCTTTGCGTAAAATTGCAAGAGTTCGTTTGACAAACAAACAGGAAGGTATCGTTTATATTCCCGGTGAAGGACACAACCTTCAGGAACACAGCTCGGTACTTATCCGTGGCGGAAGAGTTAGAGACCTTCCGGGTGTCAGATATCACGTAATCCGTGGAACTTTGGATACTGCGGGCGTTGCTAAACGTAAGCAGGCAAGAAGTAAATACGGCGCAAAAAGACCTAAGTAATTAAAACTAATTACACCTAATATCGGAATATCAGCTACCCGATATTGTAGGCAGTATACCGTTTTACGGTAGAAGGTTCGCTCCCCGTTCGGGTGAGGCGATAGCTGTACTTTTTCGGGGTTTACCCCACTATTTAAAGGAGGAATTAATTATGCCAAGAAGAGGTTCGGTTCCTAAAAGAGACGTATTGCCGGACGCTAAATACGGAAGCAAAGTAATAACCAAATTCATCAATCAAGTTATGCTCGACGGTAAAAAGGGTATTGCTCAAGGTTTGGTTTACGGAGCTTTTGATATTATTAAAGAAAAAATCGGTCAGGAACCGCAAGAAGTATTTAATCAAGCTTTAGCAAACGCTATGCCTATGCTTGAAGTTAAAGCAAGACGTGTAGGAGGTTCTAACTATCAAGTTCCGATTGAAATCAGACCTGAAAGAAGACAAACTCTTGCTATACGTTGGCTTGTCGACAGTGCTAGAAAGAGATCCGAAAAGACTATGGACGCACGTATCGCAGGCGAGCTTATCGACGCTTCTAACGGAACGGGCGGAGCTGTCAAGAAGAAAGACGACACACACAGAATGGCAGAGGCAAACAAGGCTTTTGCACATTATCGTTGGTAATTTAAGGAGAACAATATGCCTAGACAATATGATTTAGCTCATACTAGAAACATAGGTATTATGGCGCACATCGACGCCGGAAAGACGACCACGAGCGAACGTATTTTGTTCTATACGGGAAAAACGCATAAAATCGGCGAAGTTCACGACGGTGGCGCTACTATGGACTGGATGGTACAAGAGCAAGAACGTGGTATAACCATTACCAGTGCGGCGACGACTTGTTATTGGAAGGGAAACGCAATCAACATTATCGACACCCCCGGACACGTTGACTTCACCGTAGAAGTCGAACGTTGTTTGAGAGTTTTGGACGGAGCGGTTGCTACTTTCTGTGCAAAGGGAGGCGTTGAGCCTCAATCCGAAACCGTATGGCGTCAAGCGGACAAGTATAAAGTTCCGAGAATTGCTTACGTTAATAAAATGGACATCAACGGCGCTAATTATTTTAACGCTATAAAGATGATGAATGAAAGACTTCACGCTAACGCTATTCCGATTACTTTACCTATCGGAAAAGAAGATACTTTCAAAGGAATTATAGATTTAGTTGCAAACGACGCTATATTCTATAAGGACGATTTAGGAAAGGATACCGAAATAGTTGAAATTCCCGCCGAATATAAAGAACAAGCCGAAGAATACAGACAACAACTTTTAGAAGTTTGCGCAGAGCAAGACGACGCGCTTATGGAAAAATTCTTCGCAGGCGAGGAAATCAGCATAGAAGAAATGAAAGCGGCTTTAAGAAAGGCAACCATTGCCAGAACTTTAACGCCCGTACTTTGCGGTTCTTCTTACAAGAATAAAGGCGTTCAACACTTAATCGACGCAATAGTAGATTATCTTCCCAGTCCTATCGATATCGACCACGTTGTGGGAACTAACGAGCAAGGCGAAGAGGAAATCAGAAAGACTTCCGACGACGAACCTTTAGCGGGACTTGCATTCAAGATTGCGGTTGACCCGTTTATCGGAAAACTTGCTTTCTTCAGAGTTTACTCGGGTAAGTTAAGCGCTGGTTCTTACGTTTATAACTCTTCCAAGGGTAAAAAAGAAAGAATCGGAAGACTTGTTCGTATGCACTCTAACACGAGAAGCGAAATCGACGAAGTTTACGCAGGAGATATTTGCGCAATCGTCGGATTAAAAGATACGGGAACGGGCGATACGCTTTGCGACGAAGCTAAACCTATCGTTCTTGAAAAAATGGAATTCCCCGAACCCGTTATTAACGTTGCTATCGAACCCAAGACCAAAGCAAGTCAAGAAAAAATGACTATGGCTTTGATAAAACTTGCGGAAGAAGACCCCTCGTTCAAGACTTGGACGGATCAAGAAACGGGACAAACCATTATTGCGGGAATGGGCGAGCTTCACCTCGACATTATCGTAGACAGATTGCTCCGTGAGTTCAAGGTTGAAGCAACCGTAGGTAAACCTCAAGTTGCTTATAGAGAAACGTTCCGTAAAACCGTTAACGCCGAGGGTATGTACAAACGTCAATCGGGTGGTAAAGGTCAATACGGACACTGTAAAATTGTTCTCGAACCTCTTGAACCCGGTAAAGGATTCGAGTTTGAGGATAAAACCGTTGGCGGAAGTATTCCTAAGGAATACATTGAGCCTGTTAGAAAGGGTATTGAAGAAGCCGCTAAAAACGGATTCCTTGCAGGATACGAAGTCGTTGACTTTAAAGCGACCGTTTACGACGGAAGTTTCCACGAAGTCGACTCGTCCGAAATGGCGTTTAAGATTGCCGGAAGTATGGCATTCAAGAACGGTGTTAAAGACGCTAACCCCGTATTACTCGAACCTATTATGAAAGTTGAAATAACCACTCCCGAAGATTATTTCGGAGATTTGATGGGTAACGTTTCGTCGAGAAGAGGAACTATTAACTCTACCGACGACAGAAACGGAACCAAGGTTATCGACGCAATGGTACCGTTATCCGAAATGTTCGGTTACGCTACGGATTTGAGATCCAGAACGCAAGGAAGAGGAAACTACACGATGCAGTTTGACCACTACAGCGAAGTTCCTAAGTCAGTCGCCGAAAAGATTATAGGCGAAAGAGCCGTTAAGAGAAATAACGACTAATAATTAAGAAACAATTTAAAAAATAACACATAAAAAAGATTTGGAGGAAACAAAAATGGCAAAGGCAAAATTTGACAGAACCAAACCGCATATCAACGTTGGTACCATTGGACACGTTGACCACGGTAAAACTACCTTAACCGCAGCTATCACTATGGTTATGGCTCGTAAAGGTCAGGCTGCTAAGATGGACTATGCAGACATCGATAAAGCTCCTGAAGAAAAGGCAAGAGGTATAACAATAAACACCTCTCACGTTGAGTATCAAACTGAAAAAAGACACTATGCTCACGTTGACTGCCCCGGACACGCAGACTACGTTAAGAACATGATTACGGGTGCCGCTCAAATGGACGGCGCAATCTTAGTCGTTGCTTCTACCGATGGTCCTATGCCCCAAACCAGAGAACACATACTTCTCGCAAGACAAGTTGGCGTTCCCTATATCGTAGTATTTATGAACAAAGTTGACCAAGTTGACGATCCCGAACTTCTCGAGCTCGTTGAAATGGACATCAGAGACTTGTTAAGTCAATACGACTTCCCCGGAGACGATACTCCTATCATTAAGGGTTCTGCTCTTAAGGCTTTGGAGACCGCTTCCAGCGACAAGAGCGACGCAGAAGTTCTCTCTGCTCCCGAAGTTAAACCTATTCTCGACCTTATGGACGCTATCGACGAATATATTCCTACTCCTAAGAGAGAAGACGATAAGCCCTTCCTTCTTCCCGTTGAAGACGTATTCACGATTTCCGGAAGAGGAACCGTTGCTACGGGTAGAGTAGAAAGAGGTGTTGCTCACGTTGGTGACCCCGTTGAAATCGTTGGTCTTTCCGACGCTATCAACTCCACCGTTATTACCGGACTTGAAATGTTCAGAAAAACTCTTGACGAAGCTCAAGCAGGAGATAACGTTGGTGCGTTACTTCGTGGTGTAGACAGAAAGGGAATCGAAAGAGGACAAGTTCTTGCTAAACCCGGTTCCGTTCATCCTCATACCGAATTCAAAGGTCAAGTTTACGTATTGAAGAAAGAAGAAGGTGGAAGACACACTGCATTCTTCAACAACTACAGACCTCAATTCTACTTCAGAACCACCGACGTTACGGGAACCATTAAACTTCCCGAAGGCGTTGAAATGGTAATGCCCGGCGATAACGTTGAAATGGACGTTCAACTTATCACTCACATCGCTATCGAAGAAGGTTTGAGATTCGCTATTCGTGAAGGCGGAAGAACCGTTGGTTCCGGTGTTGTTACGAAAATTATCAAATAATTTCGGTAAACGAATTTAAAAAAAATTGCTATCCTTTCGGGTAGCAATTTTTTTACTGTTTGTATATAAAATAGATCGAGAGCGTTTTTTATCTAAAAAAACCGAGCTAAAAGCTCGGTCAATTTAAAAGACAATATAAAAACAGATTTATTAGATGCCGTCTATTAACGCTTTTATTCCCGAAATTAAAAGACAAAGTAGTATTGCTAAAACCACTCCTAATCCGCAAATAAGAACGGGGAACCAATTGATTAACTCGAGACCAAGTCCGCCTGTAATACCGAATAAGATAAGTATTCCCCAAAAAATCCAATGTCCGCCTTCGGATATAAAATCAATCAAATCATCAAAATCCAAATCGTTAATTATGACTATTAGAAGATAAACTAAAGCTAATATAACCGATACGATTATTGAAATTATCCACCAAACCTTATAAGAATTCCATAAATTATCGTAATGGGGATTTCTATAAGCAAATTTAGCGTCGTCTATTTTTCCGTCTAAAACAACGTAGTGAGTAACGGTTAACGTTTTATTAGCTTTTACCGTATTGTGACAAGTAAAACCTGTATTTTCGGTAAGGGTGGAGTTTTCAAATAAATAAAAACTACAATACACGCTTTTTACGTCGTAAATGGTATCGTTTTCAAAAATACAACAAAAGTCTATTCTTGTGGTGTCTGTTTTTTCATTGTAAGTGCACACGGTTGAAGATGAAACGTAAAATTTTGTTTTATCGTTAGAAGTGCACCCCGACAACATTGTAATTGCTAAAATAACGACAAAAATAAGTGATAAAAATTTTAAATTTCTTTTGTTTTTCATTTTTAACTCCTAAAAAATAAAAAATGCGTCAACCGAAGTTAACGCATAAAAACGCAAACCCCGATTGTCGCTAAACTAACCAAAATAGGACGTAACACGTTATCGTATTCTACTTGTGGGAATTCGCATTTTATCAAATTCTAAAAGTAGAATATACCGAAAAAGCGTTCTTAAAAAAGAACGTTACGCTCCATATAAAGTTAGTTTAGCGTAACAAATATAGCACAAAAACACGAAAAATGCAACGGGGATGCAATAAAAAAGACGACAATTTTAAGATATTACTTAAAATTGTCGTCGCTTGACTTTATTAACTAAATTATTTTTTTTATAAATTTTCCGTTTGAGGGGGAGTAATCAGTTGCGGTTCTTTGCGGTAGGTTAATTTTAAAAAGAGGGGGACGGTAAAGCTTGTTAATATTATCAATACGAACAAAAACGGGGTAATCGACGGGCTTACAAGTCCGCAATCTATTCCCTTTTGCGCGCAAACAAGCGCAACTTCCGCCCTTGCCATCATTCCGAGTCCTACTCTTATCGAGTCTTTAAACGAATACTTACACGCAAGAGCCGTGCCCGAACAACCTAAGAATTTACCGAGTAATCCCGCTATTACGAACATTACTCCAAAGAGTATGAATTCGGGTTCTATTGACGAAAATTTAACGGACAGCCCGACGTTTGCAAAGAACACGGGTGTAAAAATCATATATCCGAGCATTTCGGTTTTTTCGTCGATATACTTTCTATCCATATTGTTAGAAAGTATAATTCCCGCCATAAACGCACCTGTTATATCGGCTATTCCGAATATTTTTTCGCTAACGTACGAGAATATAAAACAAAAACCCAAACTAAAAATAGGTATTCTTCTATGGTGCGGATATTTATTGTCGAGCCAAGAAAAAAGTTTACCGATAAACAATTTTAGTATAACGACTACGCCGAAATAAGCAACGCTTAGCAATAATATTAACCAAAAATTATTCGAGCCGTTCCCTTTACCGCTGATAGACACCACGAAAGACAAGACTATTACTCCGACTATATCGTCCAAAATGGCGGCGGAAACGATAGTCGTTCCCGCTTTTCCGTCAAGTTTCCCGAGTTCTTTTAACGTCGCCACGGTAACGCTGACGCTTGTTGCGGTGAGAATCGTTCCGTAAAACAAATTGCTGTATAAGTTTTCTTTAAAATGCGAAATTCCTCCGTTAAACAAAACGGCGACCAAAAAACCTAAAGCCATAGGAAGAATTACGCCGGCAAGCGTTATAAATACGGTGGGCAGTCCTACTTTTTTTATTTTTTTAAGGTCGGTTTCCAGTCCCGCCGAAAACATTATAAGTATTACGCCTATTTTCGACAAATACGAAATTCCTTCCGTTTCGACGTCGGTAATGATAGTTTGGTTAGGTATAAATTTTATTAAAGAAAGCAGTACTCCCGAGAGTAACATTCCGACCACGCCCGGAACGGAAAGCTTTTTACAGCCTATGACCAGTATTTTTGAAAAGATTAAAATAAGCCCCAAGGGTAGCAATAACGTGTAGATGTGTTCCATTTTTTCCTCTTTTTTATCGTACCGACAAATTATAGTCCTTAAAAAGTCTTTTGTCAACTCATTTTTTGGCGAAAAGTCGGCTTATACGTTAATAAAACCAAAAAAAATACGAAAATTCTATTGAAAAAAAATTTAAAATATAATATAATAGATAACAGAATTATAAACTGCTTCTCATAAGGGGGACAAATCAATGAGTTTATTCAGCGCTTTTAAGGAAAAAAGAAAAGCCGATTCGGACATAATAGCTTCTGTCGAAGAAGAAGACATTTCGCATGAGGGCGAAGCTCCCGTCGTCGTGACGGCTCCCGTAGTAGTCGAGCCTGTTAAGGAAGAACCGAAGGTTGCCGAAGAAGAGGTTGTAAACGAGCCTGTTTATAATGATAGCGAGGACGAGGAATACGAGGTTTACGACGTCGAAGAAGAGAAGGAAGAACCCGTAGAAGAGGCGGTTGAAGAGGTTGTTGAAGAACCCGTCGAGGACGAGCCCGTAGAGGAAGCTGTTGAAGAAGTCGTCGAAGAGGAAACCGTAGAAGAAATCGTTGAAGAGAGTAGCGAGAAAACTGCGGAAGAACTCATCGAGGAAGCGTTCAGTGAAGAGCCTGTCGAGCCTGTAGAGGAAGTTGTTGAAGAAGTCGTTCAAGAAGAACCCGTGGAAGAGGTTGCAAAAGAACCCGTATATCAACCCACTTTCTGTGAAAAAATGGACATTGCGGACGACAACATTCAAAGATGGTACGACGAAATTAAGAATTACGCTTTAAGGTTTAAAAAGCTTACTTCGAGAATTTCTAAGAAATACGACAGTATAAATCAAGGAAGGTTCCAATTCGTCAAGATTTCGCTTGCGGGAAAAACGTTAAAGCTTAACTTGAATATGGATATCGAGCAATGCGACCCCAAATACCACTGCGTAGACAAAAAGTCGACGAAAACGTACGAGGACGTTCCCGTTCAAATGCGTATTAAATCGGACAGAGGTTTAAAATACGGCAAAGAGTTGGTTGACCAATGCGCGGAAATTCACGGACTTATCGAAAATCCGAAATTCAAACCCGTCGAGTCGCTTGAAATTATAAGAAAACACCTTGAAATAGGCAGTTCGGACGACATTATTATAGAAATTCAAGACGACGACGAATAAAAATCATATAAAATCAAATAACATAAAAGAAAAAAGCGGTATCGGAGTAATATATGCTGAAAAAAATTTTTACAAATAAAGGCTTAATATTATACGTATCGCTTTTTGTTATTTCGTTTGTAGTGTTAGCGTTTGCTTCCGAGTGTTCGTTTATTTATCCGTTCAACGCTTGGGTTGACCCGAATTGCTATTTTACGGTTGCCAAGGCAATGGTTAAAGGCAAAGTGCTTTATAGGGATATTTACGAGCAAAAAGGACCTTACGTATATTTTATACATATTATATGTTATTTCATTTCGCCTAAAAGTTTTTCGGGCGTGTTTTTGCTAGAAGTAATACTGGCTTTTATTTCTAGTTGTATAATCGTCAAGATATTAAAGCTGTACGGAATAACGAGTATAAAAAAACAAATATTATCGTGTTTAATATATTCTT
>CAZRMT010000007.1:0-10496 GCA_964601265.1 uncultured Christensenella sp. | reverse complement strand
CTGTACGGAATAACGAGTATAAAAAAACAAATATTATCGTGTTTAATATATTCTTTAACGGTATATTTTTCTAGGTCTTTTGCACAAGGCGACAGCGTGGAAGAACTTTTAAACCCCCTCTTTCTTTTAATAGTTTATTTAACGTTAAAAGACGGAAATAAGAAACTCAACTACTTTTTAATCGGTTTGACGGGGGGGGGTGTGTTTTGGGTTAAGTTCTCCCTGCTCGGAATTTTTGTCGGATACTACGTATATAAATTAATTTTTATTATAAAGGAAAAAAATTATAAGGAGATAGCGTATTCCGTTCCGTTAATCATTTCAGGCGTGCTGGTTGCGTCGATAATTCCGATAGTGTATTTTATTTCGGCGGACAGCGTTTCCGTTTTATTTAAAGCTTATATTTTAGACAATTTAAAATATCAGTCCGAACAAAATATCTTTATAAAGTTTTTTTTGTTTATTCGGTACACGATAGAATCTTTGTTTAGCAATTTTACTTATTCGTTACCCATTTTAGCTACCGTGTTTTTGATGGCGTTAAAGTATAAGGATAAATATTTTAAAGAGTTTATTTTTATCTTACTCTGTTTTTGGTGTTCTGCTTTTTTAATTTTTATCGGCGGAAGGCATTACGTGTATTACGGGTTACCTTTAAACGTTTATTCCGTTTTCTTTTTCGTGTTATTGTTTAAAGAAGATTTCAAAGTAAATCACACAAAGGTTTTTGCCCTTGCAAGCGGGATAACGGTTTTATTTAGTTGCGTTCTTACTATATTTTTTAGCGGACAAGTTTATTTTATGTTCCGAAAAAAGGAAACGTTGGTGCAATATAAATATGCTCGCATTATAACCGAGCAAGAAAACGCGACCATATTAAACTATGCTTTTCTGGACGGCGGTTTTTATTTTTTTGCGGAGTACGTACCTCAAAACAAATATTTCTGCACGATAAACAACCACCTTGAAGAAATGGACTTAGAGCACGACGAAATGCTTAAAAACAAAGCCGTGGACTTCGTTGTTATAGGGACGGATAAATTAAAAGAATTAGACCTAAACAAGTACGATTATCACGAAATTGCGAGGGAATCACAGCGGTTTAACTGCAATACGGTGTACACTTACGTTTTATATCAAAAAAACCCGTAATAAAATTTGTGTAAAATCGTTAAAAATCTGTTGACAAGACGATAATTTTATAGTAAAATAAATTAGCACTTCTGAAAAAGGGGTGTTAATTTTTTAGGAAGGCGAAAGAAAGATATGGCTAGTAAAGGAGCGAGAACAAGAATTACGCTTGCTTGCACGGAATGTAAGCAAAGAAATTATGACGTATACAAAAACAAGAAAAACACTCCCGACAGAATGGAAGTAAGTAAATATTGTCCTTTCTGCAAAAAACATACGACTCATAAAGAAACGAAATAATATATAGAGGTTTGTGAAATGGGAGAAAAAGCTCAAAACACCGCTGTAAGCGAAAAAAATACCAAAGCGGGAAAAGTTGAAAAAAAACCAAATGCTTTTGTACGTTTCGGTAGATGGATTAAGAAGAAGTTCAAAGATATGTGGCTTGAACTCAAAAAGGTCTCTTGGCCTAAGTTTTCTAAAGTCGTAAAGCAAACGGGAATAGTTTTAGGCGTGGTTGCCGTATTCTTAGTGTTTATAACGGCGATAGATTTCGGCTTGGAGAAGTTACTTAAACTTTTAACCAAGGTTAAGTAATTTATAAGGAAAGGCATAATGGATACTGAAAACGCAAGATGGTACGTTCTTTATACAAGCACGGGATACGAACAGCTTGTAAAGACCACTATCGAGAAAAAAGTTGAAAATAATAATTTGCAATCCGTAGTTCTTGACGTCAAAATCCCTATGGAAGAAACCATTGAGAAAAAGATGATAAACGGGAAAGAAAAAGACAAAGTCGTTTGTCATAAATTATTCCCTTGTTACGTCTTTATAAAAATGATATATTCCAACGAGATATGGTATAAAGTTTTAAAAAGTACCGCGGGACTGCAAGGTTTTGCCTCGGGAACGGCGTTACCGCTAACGGACGAAGAAGTCAAGAAAATGCGTTTAGAGGACAAAGTCGTCGACGCGGATTACGTTGTGGGCGAAAGCGTTAAGATTATTTCGGGAGCGCTTAATTCGTTTGCAGGCGTAATAGAAGAGCTTGACAACGAAAACCAAAAAGCAAAAGTAAAAGTGAGTATGTTCGGTCGCGATACGGTTGTAGAAGTCGACTACGTACAAATAGAAAAATTAATAGGTTAATATCCGATATATTCGGTTATTTATACAGTGGGAGAAGCGTTAAATATTTTGACTGGCGTTTTCGTTTGAACCACATTAAGGAGGAATCTTATGGCAAAAAAAGTAACAGCTGTTGTAAAATTACAATTGCCTGCCGGCAAAGCGACTCCCGGACCACCCGTAGGATCTACGCTTGGACCTCACGGAATCAATATTCCCGGATTTACTAAGGATTTTAATGCTCAAACGGCAGACAAAGCCGGATTGATAATCCCCGTAGTAATTACAATTTATCAAGATCGTTCGTTTACGTTCATTTTGAAAACCCCGCCCGTACCCGTGCTTATTAAAAAAGCTTGCGGATTAGAGTCGGGAAGCGCTAAACCTAACAAGGACAAAGTGGGTAAACTTACGAAGGCGCAAATCGAAGAGATTGCAAAGACCAAACTCGTTGATACGAACGCCGCTTCTTTAGAAGCTTGCATGAGTATGGTAAGAGGAACGGCTCGCAGTATGGGTATCACCTGCGAAGAATAAATTATAATTAAGTGGGAGAGAGAAATCTCGTTTAACCACGAGGAGATTAAATAGATGAAATACGGAAAAAAATATTCTGACAGTATAAAATCGTACGATAGCTCGAAATTATACGAAGTAGAGGAAGCTATTGATATAGTTTTGAATACCGCAAAAGCTAACTTTGACGAAACCATTGAGTTTCATACCAAACTCGGCGTTGACCCCAAGCAAGCGGATCAACAAGTTAGAGGAGTTATAGTACTTCCTAACGGAACGGGTAAAAAGGTTAGAGTTTTGGTTATCGCAAAAGGTGAAAAGGCGGATATTGCGCAATCTGCTGGTGCAGATTACGTAGGAGCCGAAGAAACTCTTGCTAAAATTCAAAACGAAGGCTGGTTCGATTTCGACGTTATGATTACCACCCCCGATATGATGGGCGCGGTAAGTAGAATAGGTAAAGTTTTAGGACCTAAAGGTTTAATGCCTTCTCCTAAGAGCGGAACCGTTACTATGGACGTTGAAAAAGCCGTTAAGGACGTAAAAGCAGGTAAAGTCGAATACAGACTTGACAAGACTGCGGTTATTCACTGTCCTATCGGTAAAAAATCTTTCGGAAAGGAAAAACTTGTCGAAAACTTCAACGCTTTAATGGACGCAATCGTTAAAGCTAAACCTGCGGCAGCAAAGGGACAATACGTAAAGAGCGTATCCGTAGCAAGCACGATGGGACCCGGAGTTAAGATAAATAACAGAACTTTCTAAAAAACGTTTGACAATAAAGTTAAACAGTGCTAAAATTAAAAAGTAAATAGCCGAAGAAAACCTGGTGCTTTTCAGCGTAAGTTCCTTTTGGACGCCGGTCGAGGTACGTTTTTAAGAGTAATTTTGCCCTTACGTCGTATCTCGGCGTAAGGGTTTTTTAGGCATAACAAAAATGGAGGAAATATGTCGGCAAATAAGGAAGACAAAAAACAGGTTGTCGAGAGCATTAAGGCTAAAATTACCGATAGCAAATCCGTTCTTTTCGTAGACTATAAAGGTTTAACGGTTGTTCAAGACACAGAACTTAGAACAGCGTTCCGTAAGAACGGCGTTGAGTATAAAGTATTGAAAAATACTTTGGTAAGAAAAGCGTTTAACGAACTCGGCATACACGACTTCGACAGTATTCTTAACGGTCCCACGGCAGTTGCATTCGGAAAAGACGAGACCGGAGCTTCTAAAGCGGTAGTTAAGGAGATAGAAAAGCTCGATAACAAGATTTCGGTTAAGAGCGGATATATCGACGGAAAAGCTGTTGATGTTGCAATGATTAATCAATTGGCAAAAATACCTTCAAAAGAAGAACTCGTTGCTTCTCTTGCTGGTGCATTATCGGGCATCATTCGCTCACTTGCAGTAGCGTTGAATGCTGTGGCTGAAAAACAACAAGCCTAATTAAAAAAAATCGGAGGAAATTAAAAATGGCAGATATTGCAAAATTTATTGAAGAAATTAAGGGTATGACCGTTCTTGAATTGAACGAACTTGTTAAAGCAATCGAAGAAGAATTCGGAGTAAGCGCTGCTGCTGCAGTTGTTGCCGCTCCCGCTGCTGGTGCTGCTGCTCCCGCTGCTGAAGAAAAGACCGAATTCAACGTAGTATTAAAAGAAATCGGAGCTCAAAAACTTGCAGTTGTTAAAGCTGTTAAGGAACTTTTGGGACTTGGTTTGGTTGACGCTAAAAACGCAGTTGAAAAAATGGGCGTAATTAAAGAAAACGTTCCCAAGGAAGAAGCTGATAATATCGTTGCTAAACTTAAAGAAGCAGGCGCAACCGCTGTTGCTGAATAATTTTATAGTTATTTAGGTTTGACGGCTTAAAAGCCGTCAAATTTTTATAACTTAATAAACGTAAAATTTTTAATGTTTTGTTTGTGTCTTTTGTCTTTAATGAATTAACCGTTTTTAAGACGAAAGAATAAAAATATTTTATATAAATCACAATACTTTTGTGATTACTCAAAAGAAGTATAAAGGAAAATATGAAAAAAGTAACGAACATTTTTGAAAGAAAGCATAAAATCGCAGTTATTGGCGGAGGGTTCGTTGGTGCGTCTATTGCATTTGCGCTTGCGATAAGAAATTTTGCTAAAGAGATAGTTCTTATAGATATAGCGCAAGATAAAATAAAAGGCGAGGCGATGGACATTCAGCATGGCTTATCGCATTTAGGCAGTGCGTTTGTTTATGCGGGCGACTACGAAGACGTAAAGGACGCAGACCTTATCGTTATAACCGCAGGAAGAAACAGAAAACCGGGTGAAACAAGATTAAACCTTATAAACGATAATATCGTAATATTAAGGAATATCGTTGAAAATATAAAAAAATACTATACGGGTTCTACAATTTTAGTCGTTGCAAACCCCGTTGACGTATTAACGCAAAAATGCGCCGAAATGATGGGGCTTGAAAACGGAAAAGTGTTCGGCTCGGGGTGCATATTGGACAGTTCCAGACTTGTTAGCGTGCTTTCCGACTTTACGGGCGTTTCTAACGACAACATCAAAGCGTGCGTAATAGGCGAACACGGCGACAGTATGGTCGTCGTATGGAGTAAGGCTTCCGTTACGGGGCTTACTATGGAAGAATACTGTAAAGCTAACGGTATAGAGTGGAACGAACAAATCAAGGCTGAAATTACAGAAAACGTAAAAACTATGGGCGGTCAGATAATAAAAGCCAAAGGCAAAACCCATTACGGCGTCGCCGCAAGCGTATGTTATTTGGCAGAAGCGATTATTAACAACGAAAAAATCGTTGCAAGCGTTTCTTCTCCTTTCCACGGTGAATACGGAATAGAGGGGGTTTCTTTGTCCGTACCCTCGATAATCGGGGCGCAGGGCGTTGAAGTAAGACTTGTCGACGATTATTCCGAAGAAGAGTTAAAGGGCTTAAAAGACAGTGCGCAAGCCTTAAAAAGTATGTTAAATTCCATTAGCGAATAAAACAGAATAACAATTTTAAGCAAACGGCGTTAAAACCGTTTGCTTTTTTATAACTTTTTATTGTTTTAGTAAAGCTAAAAGCTTGTTAATGATTAAAACGGTATTATTTGTAAGGGTGTGAGTATTGACTAAAAGACAAAAAAGTGATATGCTATAAATGATAAAGTTTAACGAGGAAAATTATGAAAATTTTGTTATCTTCGCCTCATATGAGCGACGAGGGATATGAAAAAGAATACGTTAAATACGCTTTCGATACCAACTGGATTGCTCCATTAGGAGAAAACGTAACGGGTTTTGAAAATGACGTAAGCGATTATTTTAACGGAGAAATATATCCCGTTGCATTGGCTTCGGGAACAAGTGCGGTGCATTTGGCGCTTAAAAGTTTAGATGCAAAAAAGGGCGACGTAGTATTTTGTCAGTCTTTAACGTTTAGCGGTAGCGCAAACCCGATAGACTACGTGGGGGCAATACCCGTTTTTATCGACAGTGAAGAAAAGTCGGGCAATATGTCGGTAAACGCCTTAAAAAAGGCTTACGAAATATATCCTAATCCAAAGGCGGTAATAATAGTTGACCTTTACGGAGTGCCTGCCGACTATAATGAACTTTTAAAAGTTACGTCGGAGCATCACACCCCCGTGATAGAAGACTCTGCGGAGGCTTTCGGGGCTTGTTACAATGGTAAAAAATGCGGAACGTTCGGCAATGCGGGAATACTTTCGTTTAACGGGAATAAAATAATCACTACTTCGGGCGGTGGAATGTTGCTCGCTCACAGCGAAGAAGTAAAGCAAAAAGCGGTGTTTTGGTCTACTCAATCACGTGAAAAATGCGTTTGGTACGAGCATAAAGAAATAGGTTATAACTATCGTTTAAGCAACGTTCTTGCGGGAATCGGCAGAGGACAAATGAAAGTTATAAACGATAGGGTTGCCAAAAAAAGAGCCATATACGAAACGTATAAACAAGTGTTTGACGGGTGTGGCAAAATTGCTATGTTCGGAGAGCAAAAAGGCAGTGAGCCAAATAGGTGGCTAACGGTTATTAAGCTGAAAAATACGGACAAAACGCCTTTACAGGTGGTAGAGTTTTTAAAATCGAAAGAAATAGAATCTCGCCCTGCGTGGAAGCCTATGAATATGCAACCCGTTTTTAAAGATTGCGGTTTCGTGTCCGTTAAAGACGGTATAAGCGTCAGCGAAGAAATTTTTAATACTTGCGTATGTTTGCCTAGCGACACCAAAATAGAGCTAAACGATATAAAAGAAGTTGCGAAACTTGTCCGTGCGTTTGTAGAGGGCTAAAAAATGGAGTGGTACATAATTTTACTTATCGTCGTAGCGAGCGTGGCGGTGCTTGTTGTTTTGTCGGCGGTATTATACAGACCTTTTTTTAAAAGGTTTTACGACTTTTTCTTATCTTTTTTAGCAATAGTTATCTTATCGCCCGTCTTTTTAATTTTAATCATAGTCGGCGCTATCGTAATGAATGGTAACCCCTTTTTCACACAATTACGTCCCGGGAAAGATGAAAAAATCTTTAAGCTTATAAAATTTCGCAGTATGAATAACAAAAAAGACGAAAACGGTAAGTTGTTGTCCGACGAGCAAAGGCTCGGCGGATACGGAAAGTTTTTGAGGGCTACTTCCCTAGACGAGCTCCCCGAGCTGTTTAATATTTTTGCGGGGCATATGAGTATAGTCGGACCACGTCCGCTTTTAGTTAAATATATCCCCCTATATAGCGACGAACAGCATAAAAGGCATAACGTAAGACCGGGACTTACGGGCTTGGCGCAAGTGCACGGCAGAAATTTGTTGGAGTGGAAAGATAAGTTTGACTACGACGTAAAATACGTCAACGAGTACGGATTTTTTTACGATATAGGTATTTTGTTTAAAACCGTTTTTAAAGTTTTCAAACGTGAAGGAATAAGTGGAGAGGCGGTTGCGACTATGGAGGAGTTTAAGGGAAATGAGTAAACTATTGATAATCGGTGCGGGCGGACACGCAAAAGTCGTGTGCGACGTGGCAAAAGATTATTATAACGATATAGTTTTTGCCGACGACGACAAAAAAGGACAAGTCGTGTTGGGGTGCGAAGTTAAATTTAGCGTAGAAGAAGCTTTAAACGGCGAAAAGGCCGACTTTATCGTGGCGATAGGCGATAACTCGGTAAGAGAGAGATTGTTCTTTAAATTCGCCGAAAACGGCTTTAATCCCGTGTCGCTTATACATTCTTCGTCGATTATCGGCGAGGGCGTGGAAATAGGCAAGGGCAGTGTAGTTTTTGCGGGCGTCGTAATAAATCCGCAAGCAAGTATCGGTTGCGGGTGCATAATCAACACGGGGGCTAGCGTTGACCACGACTGCGAAATAGGTAACTTTTCTCACGTATGCCCGGGCGGAAGAATTGCGGGAAGCGTAAAAATCGGCGACAGATGTTTTTTTGGCGTCGGAAGTTCGGTTGTGAATAACGTAGTTATCGCTAGCGAAGTTGTTTTCGGCGCGGGGGCGGTTGTGATAAAGGACGTTTCGGAAAAGGGCGTATACGTGGGCTGTCCCGCTAGAAAAATCAAATAATATGAATGAAGAAAAATTTTTAATCGGGCTTATTCGTTCGTGCGTAAAAGACGAGCAAGTAAATTTAAATACGGAAAATCTTGATAAAAGAGCTTTTTTAAGGCTTGTAAATAAACACAATTTGCAAGTTGTCGCATATACGGGGTTAAAAAAGAATAATATATACGACGACAAGTTTTTCGTATTGAAAAAGCAAGTATATTCTTTATTGACTTATTCGTCTGTTCAGCAACAAGAAACCGAAAAGCTTTTAAAACTTTTGGACGAAAACGGTATCGAGTGCGTGCCGTTAAAAGGGTATCACGTAAAGCGTTTGTATCCGTCCGTTGAGATGAGATTTTTAAGCGATTTCGATTGTCTTATTAAAAAGAGCGATTATAAAAAGGTAAAAAAAATTTTAAAGGGTACGGAGTTTAAGTACGATTCCGAAACGATAAAACATATTTCGTATCATTCTTCAAGCGGTGGATTGTTTGAAATTCATTCTCAATTGTATGAAAGATTTATTGACGCCGAGTTTGAAAATTCGCTTTTTGAAGAAGGCTTTGTTGACGGCTATGAACGTGTGCATAAAACGAGCATAGAAAAGCAATACGTAATAGTTTTAGCTCACCTTGCATCGCATTTTCTGGGCGGGGGCATCGGGATAAGAAATTTAATCGACGTGTATCTTTTAGATAAGGAAGATTTAAACAGAGAAAAGCTTGACGAAATGCTTGTTAAATATAAACTGAAAACGTTTAACGAAAGGGTAGTTAAGGCGTGTAGGGTTCTTTTTGACGACGAGGAAAGCGACGAGTTTACGGACGAGTTTATAGATTATTCGTTTAACAGTTTTCCTTACGGGGACGAAAAGGGTAAGGATTTAACGGATTTAGCAAGAAGTTATAACGGCGATATAAAGTCGGCGCAAAAAGGAACGCTGTGGAGAAAAATTTATCCGTCGTACGAGTCGATGAAAGGTATTTATCCGGTTTTGGAGAAAAAAAAGTGGCTTTTGCCGTTTGCTCATATTCGCCGACATTTTGCAATTATATTTAAAAGGCGGTATCAGCTTAAAAAGTTTAAAAGTATTTCGGAATTTAAAGAAGAAGAAATAATAAAAGTAAAAAAATTGTTAGAAGGTCTTGAAATTTAAAAAAAATATGATAGAATATAATTGTAGTTTATGTACTATAAATATATAAAAGTCTGTCTATATGACAAAAAGGAGGATTTGTTATGGCAAGAAGTAAAGGTCTTTTAAACCTTGGATTAAGCAAAATCGTTAACGTTTTACTTCAATTGTTTTTGGGTTGGTTGTTGTTAGGAGCAATTACTCGTTTAATGAGAGGTAAAATTTTAGAGGGTATTATCGCTATTATTCTTGACCCCGTATTCTGGATTATAGATTTAGTAACGCTTATCCTAAGTAACGATATTACAATTCTGGCTTAATAACGTAAAACCCCGACCGAATTCGGTCGGGGAATTTTTTGCTCTAAAAGTTATTTTATAGATTTTTGCGTTTTCGACGTTATAAATTCGTCAAACGTGTTTTTGTCGTCGCTATTTTCAAAGCAAGTCGTATTTAACGGGTAAGCGCTTACTTTGTTTAGGTATATAAAAAAGTAATCTCCTTTTTTTCTTAATTTAAAAACCGATTGATAAGAGATATGTGAAAAATTTCCTAACGAATCTTGTACGGAAAAAGCGTTTTCTTCAAAAACGTAATGGTTAGTACTGTTTTCCACTTTTTTATTGATTTTTAGAGTGCTTATAAGCAAAAAGGTCGCAAGAGCCAGCATAATTATCGAGCATATTAAGTAAATAACGGCGTAGTATACGTCTTTTTTGCAAAACAAGTAAATGTCGAACGCTAAAATTATCACCGCAACGAGATATACGATAAATGATACGACGTAATTTTTTTTGTTTAAAGCATTTAAAATTTTTTTATCGAGAACGGTTGAATTGTTATACATTATATTCCTCAAAATCTTTTTTTAGATTATAACAAAATATGTAAATAAACGCAACGAGTTTTTTGTTTTTTAGATTATTGTTTTTAATTTTTGTAAGGAGAATAAGTTTAAGGTCTTTTTTAATAAAAGAAGCAAGTTTTTCTTGAAAAAAATATCTGGTTGTGATACAATAT
>CAZRMT010000006.1:4167-36224 GCA_964601265.1 uncultured Christensenella sp. | reverse complement strand
ATATGAACTCCTTTTTTTTATTTCATTGTGTTGCACTTAATAGTATAATTCACCATTAGTTTTGGCAAGTTTGTAAAACAAAAAGAAAAAAGTAAAGAAACAAAAACTATCCAAAACCAGCTTAAAGTTTTATTAATCGCTAAATTGCAAATAAAACAAGGAATAATTGCCAAAGCGTAAGAAATATAAAAAAAATAAACTCCACGAAAAACTTAACGTTCTCCACTTTTTAGCTTGCAATTTTTCTTCTCTAAAAACTTTATCCGTGCTTGCCGTTATTAGCTCGTGTTCGCTTACGCCTAAAATTTCAGATAACCGAGGTAGCAACGAAATATCGGGGCGAGCAACGTTTTTCTCCCACTTACTCACGGCGGATTCGGACACGAAAAGCTCCGTTGCTAATTCTTTTTGCGTCAAGTTTTTTTCTTGCCTTTTTTGCTTTAAAAAATTTCCAAAATTATTTTCCATAATGTCCTCCTTTAAGACGGTAAGATTATATCATAAATTTTATAAAATGCTACGCCTTGAAAGTAAAAAGCCCACTTGAAGATTTTTCAAGTGGGCTTTTAAAAAAAACAACAAAAATTTACGGATAACCCGAGGTAAAACGGGCTATCCGCTATTAATTAGTCTGCAATTTTTTCGAGAAGTTTAAGGTCTATTCCCTTTTCGCTTATCTTGATAATTTCAACTTTTACTTTGTCGCCTATTGCTAAAACGTCCTCGACGGCGTTGATACGCTCTTTGCTCATTTTGGAAATGTGAATCATTCCGTCGTGTCCGGGGGTAAGTTCGCAGAACGCTCCTATCTTGGAAATAATTCTTGCAACGTTGGTTATAAACATATCGCCGACTTCCAAATCTCTTGCGATAGACATAATAATGTCTTTTGCCTTTTCAGCGGAAGAAGTATCTTCTCCGTAAGAAGCGATAAATACCTTTCCGTCTTCGTTAATATCGATTTTAACGCCCGTTTCGTCGATGATTTTATTGATAGTCTTTCCACCGCTACCGATAACGTCTTTAATCTTATCGGGATTGATGCTGAACGAAATAATCTTAGGAGCATATTTAGACAAGTGGTCTGCGGGCGCGGGGATACAATCTAACATTTTACCTAAAATGAAATGTCTACCCTCGTTTGCTTGCTTAATGGCTTGTCTTAAAATGGTTTCGTCTATTCCCTTGATTTTTATATCCATTTGAATAGCCGTAATACCTTCGGTAGTACCCGCAACCTTAAAGTCCATATCGCCGAGGAAATCCTCTAAGCCTTGAATATCGCTCATAACGCTTACTTTTCCGCTTTCAACGTCTTTGATTAAGCCCATAGCGATTCCCGCAACGGGGCGTTTAATCGGGACGCCTGCGTCCATTAACGCCATAGTAGAACCGCAAACGCTCGCTTGAGAAGTAGAACCGTTAGAACTCAACACTTCGCTTACCAAACGTATCGCATAAGGGAATTCTTCTTCGCTAGGAATAACGGGTTCGAGAGAACGCTCTGCCAAAGCGCCGTGTCCGATTTCTCTTCTACCGGGGCTTTTTAAAGCTCTAGCCTCTCCCGAAGCGTATCCGGGCATATTGTAGTGATGCATATATCTCTTGCTTTGTTCGTCGTCTAAACCTTCTAACTTTTGAACTTCGCTTATGGTTCCCAAAGTACAAGTAGTCATAACTTGAGTTTGTCCTCTGGTGAACACGCCCGAGCCGTGAACTCTGGGAAGAACCCCGTGTTCGCACCAAATAGGTCTGATTTCGGTAAGCTTTCTTCCGTCGGGTCTAACGCCTAAGTTGGTTATTTTAGCTCTAACCTTTTCTTTGGTGATGTAGTACAAGCTGTCCTTGATTTCTCTCGCCATATCGGGATAGATGTCGGCAAAATGCTCTAAACAATCCCTTTCCACTTCGTCTTGACGGTCTTGTCTTACTTCTCTATCGAAAGTGTCGAGCGCCCAATCGAGTTTTTCGCCTGCGTATGCACGAACTGCTTGGTCTAATTCTTCAGGAACGTGATAGAGTTCCATTTCAAGCTTTTTCTTACCTACTTCCGCGGTAATTTTTTCAATGAATTCGCATTGTTTTTTAATCTCTTCGTGACCGAATAAAATAGCTTGTACCATTTCTTCGTCGTCGATTTCTTTAGCGCCCGCTTCAACCATCATAATAGCGTCTTTCGTTCCCGAAAGGTTTAACGTTAAACGGCTCTTTTCTCTTTGCGCAACGCTGGGATTGATAACGTACTCGCCGTCTACCATTCCTACTACCACGCTTCCCGTAGGTCCTGCCCACGGAATATCGGATATAGACAAAGCAACCGAGCTTCCGAGCATTGCTAAAGGCTCGGGTTGAATGTCGGGTTCAACCGATAAAGCGGTAGCTATAACCGTTACGTCGTTGAATAATCCCTTGGGAAATAAAGGTCTTATAGGTCTGTCGATAAGACGAGAGGTTAAAATAGCTTTATCGCTTGCTCTTCCCTCTCTCTTTTTAAATCCGCCGGGAATTTTGCCGACGGCGTACATTTTTTCTTCATAGTCAACGCTTAACGGGAAAAAGTCCATTCCCTCTCTGGGAGCGGGAGCCATAGTAGCGTTTACCATAACTACGGTTTCTCCGCAACGGATTACGCAACTTCCGTTAGCTTGTTGCGCATACTTGCCTACGTCTACCGTAACTTCTCTTCCACCGATAACGGTAGAATAAATTTTGTGGTTTTCTAACATTTCGTTCTCCTTGTTTTTACTCTTTATTACTAACTGCCTTTTTAGGCGAAATCGTTAATTTCCTACATAATTATGGAAAAAATACATTCCCCAAATTAAACAAATAAGGGGTAAAAAGCCTTTACCCCCGTATTTAATTACTTTCTTAAACCTAACTTTTGAATTAAAGCTCTGTAAGCTTCGATATCCTTGCTCTTTAAGTAGTCAAGCAAACCTTTACGTTTACCAACCATTTTTAAAAGACCGCGTCTAGAGTGGTTGTCGCCGTGATTAGCCTTTAAATGCTCGTTTAAGTGGTTAATTCTTTCGGTTAAAAGCGCAACTTGAACCTCTACGGAACCCGTGTCGCCTTCGTGTCTTGCATACTCGGTAATGATACCTGTTTTCTTTTCTTTATCCATTTGTTTATCCTCCTTTTTATGGATAGTAATAAGCTCAAAACAAAGCAAAACGTCAGAGTTTTCGTTAAACCTTGTCATAAGTACCGTTTAATTGTAACATACATTGAATTAAATTGCAAATTTTTTTTCAAAGAATTTTATTTTTTCTTGTGAAATATCTGCGATTTTTTCAATATAAGTTTTAACGTCCCTAGGCGGATAGTATCTTAATATCTTTTCTCCGCCGTTGAAAACGATTTTACTGTTGGCGTTTGCGCCGAATGCAGGATTACAAGTAACCTCTTCCATTACGCCTACATTATACAAGCACTCTTTGCCTTTTAGCGAATAGCCCACGTTTTCGTAGTTCCCCGCCATATATTTTTGTCTATATAGGTAGTAAGGATTAAAACTTTTCTCGGTTAATTTTTCATGAGCATAGGAAAGCATTTTACCTATTTCGTCACCGCTTAGCCGTTCGCACTTTTGTTTCATTCCGCTACCCGCTTTTAAACATAGCGTATGTACCGTTACATTTTCGGGAAAAAGCTCTATCGTTTTATCGAGCGAATACTTAAAATCGTCAAAATTTTCCTCGGGAAGTCCCGCAATCAAATCCATATTGACAATAAAACCGAACTCTTTCGCCATATTAAAGGCTCGTTCCGTATCCTCGGGCGTATGCTTTCTGCCTATCTCGTCAAGCGTTTTTTGATTGAAAGACTGCGGATTAACGCAAATCCTCGTTACACCGTAATCGTTGTAGAGTTCTAATTTCTCCCTAGTAATACAATCGGGTCTTCCCGCCTCGAAGGTAAACTCCGTTCCGTTTTTTACGTTTAAGGCTTTAAAAAGTTTTTCGGTTTGCCTTACGTCGAGCGAGGCAGGCGTTCCTCCGCCTATATACACCGTACCTATTTTATCTTCGAATATACTTTTTTGCTCCGCAATTTCATAGCAAAGCGCCTCTATATATTCGTCAACGGGCGTGTTTTTATTTATAGCACCGCTCACAAACGAACAGTACGAGCATTTTGTCGGGCAAAACGGAATACCTACGTACAAGTCGACTTTGTTTTCGTCAACCGCAAGAGTTTTTTGCGTGGAAATAATTTCTTTTACAAGCCCGATTTTATCTCCGCCCACGTCGAAAACTTCTTTAAACTCTTTTTCGAAATTATCAAAAGATTTAGCAAACTTAACGGGGCGAATACCCGTTAAAGCTCCCCAAGGAAGTTTTATGCCGAAAAAAGAACTCAATACCCTATACAAACACAATTTTGTAAACCGTTTTAAATATCGTTTTTTTTCTATATCGTCAAAGCACATAACCCTTTCGGTTACCCGCTCCTCTATTTCGCCGAGAGTTGCTTTGCTCTCGAACAAATCTCCCTTAACTTCACCGTAAACGAAAATTTCGTTATCGGTAGTAAAAGGAAACATTTTATAAAGTTCTTCATACTCGGGAATAAAAGACGTTAAATTACTGTTAATCATGATCTATTTCCAAACAGGGATTATGCTTTTTTTCATAGTCCAAAGTGGTTGTTTCTCCGTGCCCCGTATAAACGACGTAGTTTTTTTCTAGCTTAAAAAGCTTTCTTTTTAAAGTTCCCATCATAGCGCAAAAACTACCCGTGGGCAAATCGGGTCTGCCGTACCCGTCTAAAAAAAGCGTATCGCCCGAAAACATCGCCTCACCCGTCAAAAAGCAAACCGAACCCGACGTATGCCCGGGGGTGTGAATTACCTCGAAATCGATTCCGCCGAGCGTAAGACTGCCCTCTTCAAAAGTATAGTCCGCCGTAAATTTTTTAAATGGTAAGCCGAAATACTCCGAACAATTCCCGTTGCCCGTAAGTTTGTCGGCGTCGTTTTTATGTACGTACACGGAAACTCCTTTTTTTTGTATATCGGCACAACCGCCCGCATGGTCAAAGTGTCCGTGCGTTAGCAAAACGGCAACGACTTCGTACCCGTCTTTAATTATAGAATTGTAAATTTTATCCGCATCGGCTCCTAAATCTATTATCACAGCTTGTTTTGTAAGCTCGTTTTCCACTACGTAACAGTTTTCTCCGAATTCCGTGCAAATATATCTTTTTATTATCATTTTTCTTAAAAATCCGCCTATAAGTTGATTTTTTTAGTTAATTTATCGTTCTGAATACGTCCACCACGTTTTTGTCCGCTTGAATTTTTTCAATCAAAGTATCCAAGTCGTCGGATTTATTAAGTATTACCGAAAACTCGATAACGCCTAATTTTAGCTTTTGGTCTAACCGTCCGTTTATGGAAGTAATGGTTAGCCCCATTTTCATACATATCCCCGAAACGATATTTATCATAGTTGCGTTTTCGTCGAAAGTAACCTTTATAGAAGCTGTAAATCCGCTTGCTCCTTTACCCGTCCACTCAACTTTTACAAACCTCGCCTTTTCCTCGTTTTTCATATTCGGACAGTTGGCTCTATGGACGGTAACCCCTCTTCCCTTGGATACGAAACCTATTATTTTGTCCCCCGGTACGGGATTACAGCACCCCGCAAAACGAACCAACATTCCGCTTAAACCGTTAACGGTAACCTCTTCCCTTGCGGTATGACGGTTAACTGAAAAACTTCCGCCGTTTTTAACGGGTTCTTTTTCGTGCGTCTTTTTATATAAGTCGACTAATTTCGACACGATTTGCCCCGCAGGGATAGCTCCTACGCCTATTGCGGCGTACATTTCGTCTTCAGTTGAAAATCCGAAACGCAAGTTTACGGCTTCGAAGCTGACGGAATTAAGAAGTTGAGATAACGTATAGCCTTTTGCTTTAACGTCCGACTCGAAAATGGCTTTGCCCGTTTTAACCTTTTCTTCCACCATGTTACGCTTGAAAAAGCTACGGATTTTTGCCTTTGCACCAGAAGAACGAGCTATTTTAAGCCAATCCCAAGAAGGACCTTTGGACGATTTATTCGTTATTATTTCCACCATATCCCCGACTTGCAACGTCGTGTTGAGCGGAACGATTTTACCGTTTACTTTGGCACCCACGCATTTATGCCCTACTTCCGTGTGAATATGATAGGCAAAGTCTATGGGTGTGGAATTGTTGGGCAACGACACAACCTCTCCGCTAGGAGTAAAAACGAGAACTTCGCTTGAATATATATCGCCCTTTATCGACTCGATAAATTCTTTCGAGTCCTTTATTCCGCCCTGCCACTCCATAACTTCCCTTATCCAAGAAAGTCTGTTTTCAAAAACGGAAGAATCCTCTTTGTTTTCCTTATATTTCCAGTGCGCGGCAATACCGTATTCGGCTATTTTGTGCATTTCTTCGGTACGAATTTGTATTTCGAAAATCTGACCGAAACTCGTTACCACGGTAGTGTGAAGCCCTTGATACATATTAGGCTTGGGGGTTGCGATATAATCTTTTATTCTCCCCGGGATAGGTTTCCATTTTTTATGAATTTTACCAAGCAACTCATAACAGTTGTCAACCGTTTTTACTATCGCCCTAACGGCGGTTAAATCGTAAATTTGGTCTAGCGTTTTGCCTTGGTTTTTCATTTTTTTATAAATGCTGTAAAAATGTTTGGGTCTACCGTACACTTCGCCCGAAATGGAGGATTCGTCCATAATTTCTTGCAATTCGTCCACGACTTTTGCAACGAACTCTCTTCTTTGGTCAACCTTGGAATGAATGTTAACGGATAAATACTCGTATGCGTCGGGATCGAGATATTTTAAACATAAATCTTCCAGCTCGCATTTAATTTGCGAAATACCGAGCCTTCCCGCAAGAGGCGCGTAAATTTCTATGGTCTCGTGAGCCATTCTTTTTTGGCGTTCGGGCGACAAAAAATTGAGCGAACGCATATTGTGAAGTCTGTCGGCAAGCTTTATGATTATAACCCTTATGTCTTTTGCCATAGAAACGAAAATCTTTTTAAAGTTTTCCGCTTGTTCTTCTTCGTAGGACTTAAACTCTATCCTTTCAAGCTTGGTAACGCCGTCGACCAAACTCAAAACTTCTCCGCCGAATTCTTTTTCTATATCCCCCGAAGACACTGCCGTATCTTCTAACACGTCGTGCAAAAAAGAAGACGTAACCGACGCGCAGTCCAATCCTAAATCGACCAAAATTTCCGCAACGGAACAAGGATGAGTAAAATAATCCTCACCCGACGCTCGTTTTTGATTGCTGTGCGCCTCTTTAGCGAAATAATACGCTTTTTTGAGTATTGCGACTTCGCCATCGTTATAGTTTTTTTCGATTTTACTTAAAACTTCATCCGTTACGTCCATAATTTAATTCTCCGTTTTTACACGATTATATATAAACGATTCGTCTAAACTCCTTTTCACGCTTTTATCAACGCAAATATACGCCCCGACCTCTTTAATAAGCCCAAGCTCTATAAATACCTCGACAATAAAAATCGCCTGATATTTATCGAAGCAAGGATTTTTTAAGGCAAAATCAACGCTGTCTATGTAACATTTTAACTTTATTGCGTTAAATACGGGAATAAAATCCGCTCTATCCTTGGAAATTTTTACTTTAAACGCTTTTACTTCGTCCGTAACTATCGCATTTTCGCTCAGTCTTGCACCGCCGTCGTCTAAACACAAAACGTTTTTATATTTTCCGCAATCGTTTAAAGAAAACCCGACTTTATTCATTAAAGTTTCGTCGCCCAAATTAAATATACGGCTTGCCATTTTTAAAAGCATGGGATAATGCTTTAACGTTTCGCTGTCACTCACCGCAAAAAGCGTTCCATAAGGCGTTTTTAGGCTCTTTTTTATTAAATCGCTCATTTCGTCAAAGCTGACTTTTCGAGCAAATTTTTCCTCTTTTTTTAAACTTCTTAAATAGTTCCTGAATAAATAAAGATTTTCTCTTTCTCCGCCGATTTTCTTTTCGAAACACTTAACGAACCCCTTTACCCGTTCTCTTCTGTTAAACGATGAAATTCCCACTTCGAAAACGACGTCTTTGCTAAAACCGTCGGCTAGTTCTTCCAAGTATTTTTGTCCGTTAAAATATACTGTTTCACAGCAAGCGGTATTAAACGCTATATGTTTTCCGCTAAGTTGTTTTACGGGAAAAGAGTGTCCCTCGACCGAAAACAACGGTTTTTTATTACCCGTTCCGAAAGGTTCTAATCGAGATAAATCTCTAACTTCTTGTAATTCGAGCGGTTTTGAAATAACTTTATCGACAACGATTTTTTTCACGAAGCACTCGCCGTCGGACAAACTTATAACTTTATCTAAAGCCTTTTTAAACTCTTCGAATTTATCCTTTTCAATCGTTACGCCCGCGGCTTGGGCGTGTCCGCCGTAACCGTATACCGAACTCGAAACGCTTTTTATAGCCTCGAAAATATTTATACCCTCAACGCTTCTTGCCGAACCCTTTAAATAATCGCCTTGAACGGAAAAAAGTATAACGGGACGAGAATATTCTTCAACGAGTCGTGCCGAAACTATTCCCGTAAGCCCACCCGACCAATCGTCGTTTTTTAAAACTATAACGCTACGGTTAAGCCCCTCTTTTTCCAGTTGTTCTTTGGCTTGATTATAAAGCTTTTCACATTCCGTCTGCCTTAAAACGTTATACGAATTTATTTTTTCGGCTAGATATAAACACTTTTCGTAATCTTCGCATTTAAGTAATTCCAACGCCTCTTTTGCCCTATTCATTCTGCCCGACGCATTTATTCTAGGCGCCAACGAAAATGCAAGAGACGTAGAAGTTATTTCCTTTACGTTGCTTATTTCCAGCAACGCTTTAAAACAAGGTCTTGGAAAAGAGTAAAGCTTTAACCCCTCCGTTACCAAATCCCTGTTTTCGCCGTCAAGCGTCATAGAATCGGCAATGGTGGCTATTGCGACGAAATCTAAAAGCTCGTCCGCCTTTTCGCCTATAAGCGCCCTTGCGAGCTTGTACGCCACTCCGCTTCCGCAAAGATTATCGTAAGGGTATTCCCCTGTAATTTTGCAGTTTACCGTTAAACAATCGGGCAACTCGTCGGGTAATTCGTGGTGGTCGGTAACAATCACGTCGACGTTTTTACTCTTTAAAAAAGCAATTTCGTTTTTGCAACTTACTCCGCAGTCAACCGTTATTATAAGGTTTGGATTAAGCGGTAAAATCTCTTCTATAGACGAAGAAGTTATCCCGTAACCGTTACTTCTTTCGGGAACGTACGTATCGACTTTTACCCCCATTTCCTTAAAACAATAGTATAATATAGAGGCTGCGCAAACGCCGTCGCAATCGTAATCTCCGTAAATAAGTATTTTTTCGCCACGCTCTACGGCTTGCCTTATTCTATTCTCGGCTTTTTCTAAATTAGTCATCAAATAAGGGTTCAAAAAATTTTCTTTACCCGAAAAAAGAAATTTTTTACATTTTTCAACGCTGTCTATTCCCTTTTTTATTAAAACCTCGCAAGCTAACTTACTCAAAGAAAACGTTTCGGATAATGCGTTTAGGGTATTTAGTTGTTCTTTTGTTAAATTCGGTTTTACCGTTATCATCGTATTTTCCTCAACGTTTATATTTTAAAAGCGGACATAATTTTACTTATGCCCGCTTTAATTTTCAGCCTTAATTAAGCTTTTTTCTTATTCTTTTTAATTTTAGAAAGCCAATATCTTAAAACGGGCTTAATGAGTATTGCGTCTGCCGAGCCGACTAAAACGGCAAGCATAACGTATATTAAAATCAATTTAACATCAAACGGTACGAAAATAATAGCTAAAGCAAGCATTACTATCAACGCAACGGTTAATATGAAAATAATCTTACTGCTTTCGTATACGGAAGAAAGCGTTTTTTCCTTTATAGCTTGTTCGTCTGCAACTTTAACTTTTGTGTTTTTCTTTAAAACGAAGAAAGTAATCATAGAAAGCATTAACGAATACAACACGCATACCCAAATAGCGTTTACGCTTAAAGCGTCTACTCTTATTCTGGTAAGAGCGGATAACGAGAATAATAACGCTAAATCCATTACCGCAGATATAAACGCCGTAAATCCGCTAGCCCACTTAAATCTTATAAAGCAGTAAATTGTTATAACCGCCGTTAATATAAGCGAACCCCATAAAATACCTTTTAATATTTCCGTTCCGTAAGCTCCGCCGATTTCGTTAATATTTACGTCTTCTTTAAACGCTTCGTCCGTGTAACCGCTGTATTTACTTGTCAAATAAGCCTTTAAGTCAGTCGAAAACTTTCCTTCAAGTTTTTCAATAGTCTTGTCCGCATCGGAAGTTTTAACGCTGAATACGAGTTCTACAAAATCGTCCGAACTCGTTTGTATTCTGGAAGTTTTTGCAAACTTAAATCCGTTCTTTTCTAAAATACTAGCGATGTCGTTTTTATATTTTTCCGCAACTTTATCGTCTTTACTGTCTTCGTCTAACGCTACGGTTATTTCTACGCAACCTTTAATATCCGCGCCGAAATTAAACTTACATATTCCGAAAATTACCGCACCCGCTATTACTATTACAAGCATAACAGCCAAAGCAATTTTTGCAATTTTAAGAGCGTTGATTTTATTCATTTTCAGCCTCCTCTCTCGTTAAGTGATAGAAACGACCTTGATTTACCATGGGTTTGAACACTGCGATAAGCATACGATTAAACAAGGAGAACGTCAATGCAAAAATAATCGTTCCCACTGCAAAAGTAGCCATAAACGCTCTTATCGTCCAAGTTGCAAGGAAGAAAGACGAGAAGAATGCTACGATTCCGAGTATAACTGCGTCTAAAACGAACCACATACTCTTTTTAAAACTATCCCCTATAGCGGCGTTTAGCGTACTTCCGTTTTTGAATTCTTTTTTAATCATTTCAAAAAATATTACGCAACCTGCGACGTACACGAAGAAAGACGCTATCATACCTAAAACCGAAGACATCGTTATAACGCTTCCGGGGATAATAGAATAAACCAAAGCGAACAATATTACGGAGAATATTGCAGTAAAGTCAGCAAGCAATCCAACTCCCTTATAGAATACTCCCATCGCGATTAAGAATACGCCGAAAACTACCGCAAAAGCGATTTTTAACGTCTTTTGAACGTTTTCAGAGTAAATAGAAGATATGATATATTGTTGACCGTCAACTTCTTCTATGCCGACAACCTTACCGTTAAAGAATTGAACGGGCATTACTCCGTTCTCGATAACGGACGCTATAATTTCCGCTTGAGCCTTTGTAAAGCTACCCGAAATTTGAACGGTCGCCGTATCCATTTCGCTGTCTACTTGAGCGGAAGTTAATTGAATTTCGTCGTCCAAATAAATAGAAACGTACTTATTCGAGCTTTCCGCAGCGGCTGCAGCCGTAGCTTTTTTAAACATTTCTCTACCGCTCTTGGTAAACTCTAAAACTACCGAATATCCGCTTGCGGAATAAATAATTCCGTCTTGCGAATACGCTTCCGAT
Source organism: uncultured Christensenella sp. (assembly GCA_964601265.1). GTDB lineage: Bacteria > Bacillota > Clostridia > Christensenellales > Borkfalkiaceae > UBA4675. The sequence goes on along the minus strand of CAZRMT010000006.1, from coordinate 24,649 downwards.
ACGCTTACGCCTTTAATGAACGGGGAAGAAGAATACTCGGACACGTTATAATCGAAATAATTCGTACCCGAAGCGCTAGAACCTACGTATAAAGAAATAACGCCCTTGCTTCCAAAATAAGAATATGCGTTCCCGACGTTCTCTGAACGGGGATATTCAATCGTAAAGCCGTTGCCTTTTTTATAAACTCTTGCCGAACCGAATTCTTCTAAGTCGAGCCTGTTTTTAACGATTTCGATACTCTTTTCCAAGTCCTTTTCGCTAACGACTCCCTCTTCTTCCAACACGGGTGAATAATCTATTCTGTACGCCCCTGTGAATTCCGCTCCGACGTCTATCGTGCTAAATACCGAATTATACTTTTTAGTTCCTTTTAATTTAAACGACGCAAAGGTAAAAAACCCCGCTACCGCAGTAACTAAAACGAGCAATATCGATATTATTATTGATCTTGCCTTTCTCATGTTTGCCTCCTGATTGCAAAACGTATGGTTTCTCTTTTAAAGATAATTATATACTTTATAATTATATAATAAGCTATCGTTTTAGTCAATGATTTTCGGGATTTTTTTTATTATATTTACTTAAAAAACGGTTTTTTTTGTTTATTTAATAGTATTTCGGGAATATTTTTTTTACTTACCTCGAAACAAATTAAAAATAAGCGAAAATATAACGCCTATAATCACGCCGAAGAGTACGTCGATAAAAAAAACTGCGGAAAAATTAAGGTTTTTGGATATTGCTCCGAAAACAATATATTCGCTTACGCTTGCAAAAAAACCTACCGCCCCGCCCTTTAATAATTTCCTTTCGCCCTTTACCGCAATTAAACATCCTACGAAAATAGCTAAAACTTTTATAACCTGATTTACGGGCTTTATAGAAGACTCGGCTAAACTAAACCACTTTAAAACAAGCGCAAAAATCATAACGCTCGCAAGCGAGGTGATTAACGCAAAAAACACGCCTTTTAATACGCTTAAACAATTTTTACCCATAAAAAACCTCCGCTAAATTATATGCGGAGGCTATACTCGTTATGAAAAAGCAATTTATTATTCTTCTTCGTCTTTTTTAGTTTCGGAAACGTCAGCCGTTTCGGTGTTTTCTTCGGTTTTCACCTCTTTAAAATCGGAAAAAACTTCTTTATCGTTAGTTTCTGCCACACTTTCTTCCGATTTTTCTTGAACGACTTCTTCGCTTTCAGTCACGTTTTCGTCCGAACTTGCGTCGGTATCGTCGGAAAAAATTTGATAAATGCCGTTTTTATGAACTTGAAGATAGCTTTTGTTTTCGTCGTCGCCCGTTTCGATTACGATATAATCACCTTCGTTCTTAACGATTTTTCCTTTAATCATACCTATAGTTATAATTTCGGTACCCGCGGGAAGAGCGTCAAGCTTTTTCTTTTGCTCGTCTCTTTGAGTTGCCGTCTTTTTGTTTTTCCACCAAGAATACGCAAAAAACGCAACTACGACAACGCCGAATACAACCCAAATAATCCAGCCGTTATTCGAATTGCACGAAAGATTAGTATCCGTATCGTTAACCGGTGAACTTGCTACTTGAGAAGCGCTTCCGCTTTCCGATACAACGGACGAAACGACAGAGGTTTCGTCTTCGGCATAAGTTTTCCCCGTAACGGAAAATCCGCACGCAAAAACGATAGCCGAAAGAATTAAAAGAATAGCCAAAGCTTTTATTTTGGTTTTTACTTTCATTTTTTACTCCTTTATTTTTAAAATTATCAACGCGAAAAAAACTTTCGTCGTTTATCAAAATCAATTATATCCTACGATTTTAAAACAGTCAACTTTTTCCTTTTAGTCAACGTAGGTATTTAGCGTTATTTTTTACTTTTTTTGCAATTTTTAGTCTTTTTGTTCGTTTTCTTTATCGTTTTTTTCGTATTTTTCGTAAAACTCCTCGGTAAACTCCAAGAAAGTATCGTTTAAAATAGCGTTTCTCATACCTTTCATTAACTTATGCAAGAAAGTTATGTTATGTAAGCTTATAAGCATACCGCCCGTCATTTCGCCGACGTTTATCATATGCCTTAAATAAGCTTTTGAGTAATGCTTACAACAATAACAATCGCACTCGTCGTCCAACGGCGAAAAATCGTCCTTGTATTTTCCGTTTCTTACGACTATTTTACCTTTAGAGGTTAAAGCCGTTCCGTTGCGGGCTATACGGGTTGCCAAAACGCAATCGAACATATCTATTCCTCGTTTTACTCCCTCGACCAAACAGTCGGGACTGCCTACGCCCATTAAGTAGCGTGGAATTTTAGTCGGAAAATACGGATACATATCCTCTAAAAGCGAATACATCAGCGGTTTCGGCTCTCCTACCGAAAGCCCGCCTATTCCTATTCCGTATTTGGCGTAAGGAATGGTTTCTTGCAAGGATTTTATCCTTAAATCGGTATAAAAACTGCCTTGAACGATAGGAAATAACGCTTGTTTTTCGTTTACGTGATGAACGTAACACCTATCTAACCATTCAAGCGTTCTTTTCATTGCCTTTTCGCCGTCCTTATGGTTTTGACCGTATTCGCTACACTGGTCGAAAGCCATTATAATATCGGCTCCCAAAGCGTTTTCTATGTCGATAGCTCTTTCGGGCGTGATAAAATGTTTTTTACCGTCTATTCCGCTTTTAAAAGTAACGCCCTCGTCCGTTATATCGTTAAGTTTTGCAAGCGAGAACACTTGAAAACCACCGCTATCCGTTAAAATGGGCTTATTCCAATTCATAAATTTATGAAGTCCGCCCGCCATTTCGACAATATCCTCGCCGGGACGTTCGAAAAGGTGATACGTGTTTGCAAGTATTATTTGCGAACCCGCCTCTATCAAGTCCCTCGGGTACACCCCTTTAACCGTGGCTTGCGTACCTACGGGCATATATACGGGCGTTTCTATATCGCCGTGCGGAGTGTGTAAAATTCCCGCTCTCGCACCCGTTTTTTTATCTTGTTTTATAGTTTCAAAACTGAAATTTTCCATTGTTCTCCGTTTTTTATCGTATAATATTTACCTTAACGCAAAATAAATTATTTAAGCAATAACATCGCGTCGCCAAAACTGAAAAATCTGTATTTTTCTTTTACGGCAAGCTCGTACAAACTTAAAGTTTTCTCTCTTGTTAAAAAAGCCGATACAAGCATAATCAAAGTGGATTCAGGCAAGTGAAAATTAGTGATTAGCCCGTTTACGCATTTAAACTTATACGAAGGATAAATAAAAATCGACGTATCGCCCGAGCACGCCTTAACGAAACCCTTTTCGTCCGCAACGGTTTCAAGCGTTCTTACGGAAGTCGTGCCTACGGCAATTATTCTGTCGCCGTTTTTCTTGTGCCTATTTATTATTTCGGCGTTTTTTTCGTCTATATAATAGTGTTCCGTGTGCATTTTATGGTCTAAGACGTTTTCTTCCTTAACGGGACGGAAAGTTCCCAACCCCACATTCAACTCGACTTCTGCAAACTCGACGCCTTTTTCTTTTAGTTTTTCGATAAGCTCGTTGGTAAAATGCAATCCTGCAGTAGGCGCGGCGGAACTACCCTCGTTTTTGGCGTACACCGTTTGGTAGCGCGATTGATTTTCAAGCTTTTCTTTGATATAAGGCGGTAAAGGCATTTCGCCTACCCTAGACAAAATGTCCTCGAATACCCCGTCGAAAGTAAACGCAATTTTTCTTCCACCGCCCTCGGCATTGTCTAAAATCGTAAAGGAAAGCTCGTCGTTTACCGTAAAACTTTCGCCGATTTTTGCCCTTTTGCCCGGTTTTACCAAACATTCCCATTCGGTCAAATTTAGGCGTTTTAGTAAAAGAATTTCCATTTTTCCGCCGTTTTTGCCTTTTGCGTAAACTCTTGCGGGATAAACTTTGGTATTGTTTATAACGAGCAAATCGCCCTTATTAAAATAATCTAAAATATCTCTAAAAATTTTATGTTCGATTTTATCCGCTTTTTCGTCGTACACCAAAAGTCTTGAACTATCTCTCGGCTCCACGGGCGTTTGAGCGATAAGCTCTTCCGGTAAATCGTAATAAAAATCACTTTTTTTAAGCATTGTCGTCGTCAGAATCGAAAATAGACGCCTGACTTCCCCCTTTGTAAGTTCTGCCTATATGCTCGTACGCTTTTTGCAAACATACTCTGCCTCTCGGCGTTCTCGTAATAAATCCGAGTTGCAATAGGTACGGCTCGTAAACGTCTTCCAGCGTGTTGGAATCTTCGTTTATAGTCATCGCCAGCGTTTCTAGCCCCACGGGACCGCCTTTGAACTTGTCAATCATAGTAGTTAACAGTCTTATATCTATATTGTCCAGTCCCAATTCGTCTATATCGAGGCGTTTTAAAGCAAGTTTAGTATCCTCTAAAGTTATTTCGTCGTGGTTTAAAACTATTGAAAAATCTCTAATTCTTCTTAAAAGCCTGTTCGCGATTCTCGGAGTTCCACGGCTTCTTTTAGCAAGCTCCAAACTCGCCCTTTCGTCAATTCTTATCCCTAGCTTTTCAGCCGAACGAACAATTATCTCCGAAAGTTCTTCTTTGGTGTACATTTCAAGTTTTAAAAGTACGCCGAATCTATCCCTTAAAGGCGTGGACAACATTCCCGCTTTCGTCGTCGCCCCTATTAAAGTGAACTTTTTAAGCGGTATTTGCACGCTACGGGCAGAAGGTCCTTTTCCGATTATAAAGTCAAGCGAAAAATCTTCCATTGCGGGATATAAAATTTCCTCAACGTTGTGATTAAGACGATGAATTTCGTCTATAAACAAAACGTCGCCCTCGTTGAGATTTGTAAGTATCGCGGCTAAATCTCCCGATTTTTCGATAGAAGGACCGCTTGTAACCTTAATTTGCACGCCCATTTCGTTAGCGATAATGTGCGCAAGCGTAGTTTTACCGAGTCCCGCGGGCCCGTATAGCAAAACGTGGTCTAACGCCTCGCCTCGCATTTTTGCGGACTGCATAAAAACGCAAAGATTGTCCTTTGCCTTCGTTTGTCCGATATATCCATCCATAGACTTCGGACGCAAAACGTTTTCTATTTCGTCGCCCTCCGTTTTTGTAGACACGATTAAATCTTGATTGTCGACTATTCCGTTAAAATCTTCGTTCATCTCACGTTCCTCAATGCTACCGCTATAACTTCTTCTAATCCGCTTGCGCCGTCGGCTCTGGCTTTTTCAACGGCTTTTACGGCTGAATTCCTATCGAACCCTAACGACGTCAACGCCATAACAGCCTCGTCGTTTTCGCTTACCGAAACCGCTCCGCCGTCGTCCATAGGTAATCCTCCGCGCAGTTCGACTATGATTTTTTCCGCCGTCTTTTTCCCTAACCCCTTAACCGAAGAAAGAGTTTTTACGTCGGAAGATAAAATACATGTCCTTGTGGCGTTCAACCCGAGCGAAGATAAAATCGACAACGCCCCTTTGGGTCCTAATCCCGAAACGCCTATCAATTTTAAAAACATTTCCTTTTCTTGCTCGTTGTCGAACCCGTAAAGATAAATTCCGTCCTCTTTTACGGCGGTATACACGTACACTTCGCCCCCACGGTTATTTATTAGTCTTGCGGTAGTGGAAGAAGTGCAATTTACCTCGTACCCTACTCCGTTTACGCTTAAAATTACGGTATTATCCTTAAAAGAAATCAGTTCACCCTTTAAATATCCTATCATTTTATTCCGAATTGATCGCTAAATCTGTTTGTATTTGCGTGCGTTAACGCCACAGCTAAAGCGTCGGCGGCGTCGTCGGGTTTAGGAATAGCCTTTAATCCGAGAAAGGTTGCCACCATTTGTTGTATTTGTTTTTTTTCGGCTCTGCCGTAGCCAGTTAAAGCTTGCTTGATTTGAAGAGGTGTGTACTCAAACAGTCTTCCGCAATCTTTTACGCAAGTTAGCAAAATAACGCCTCTTGCTTGCGCCACGTCTATAGCCGTTTTTACGTTATTGTTGAAAAAAAGCTCTTCCAACGCTATTTCGTCGGGGGTAAACTTTTTTATCAGCTCTTTTACGCCCTTTTCGATTATCGCAAGCCTCGTCGGAAACGCCTCGTTTTTGGAGGTTAAAATTACCCCGTAATCAACGACGGAACTTTTTCCGTTTACGACGTCTATTACACCGAACCCCATTGTAGCAAGTCCGGGGTCTATACCAAGTATTCTCAATTACCCGTTCGCCCCCATTATAATCTATCTATATTTTAATACATAACTAATCAGGTGTCAAGTCATTCCGTCCCTTTCCCCAGACAAAGACAAAAGAGTTTTTATTAAAAAAGCATATACGAAATTGTTTTTTGAGAAACACGTTTCGTATATGCGTAAAATAATTTAATTTATAAAGAACTACTCTAACGTAGGAACGGCGGGCGGTGTGTAAATATACTGCTCGGTCGTAACGCTAATAGTATAGCTGTTTCTGCCCCTTGTAAAATTTATAGTGATTTTATCGCCGAGCTGTAAATTTAACGAATACAAAAACACCGCAAGGTCGCTAGCCGACTCAACCAAACAAGTTTGTTGGTAACTGCCTGAAGAAGCGAAAGTAACCTTCGTTATGTAATCGCCTTCTCTAAGTCCCGCTTCGTAAGCGGAGCTTTTCTCGTCGATATCGGTAACTTCAACGCCTAAATACGAACCTAAAAACGAATATGCGTCTTCGAATATAACCGAATACACGTCCACCCTTCCTTTTACGTATCCGAACGAACAATAAACGTCGTCGTTATAGGTGTCGATTAAAGAATTGATAACGCTTAAAACTCTATCCGACGGAATTGCAAAACCTATACCGTCTTTATACTCCTGTCCCGCGTTTACAAGCCCGACCAAAAGTCCGCTTTCGGTAAAAAGTCCTCCACCCGAATTACCGCCGTTTATAGGCGTGTCGATTTGCATAAGCGTCATATATCTGTTATCCACCAAAACGTCCCTCGCCAATGCGCTGACTATCCCTTTGGAAACGGTTCCGCCAAGCTCTCCCGTCGGGTTACCTATTGCGTAAACCTCGTCCGAAACGTTCAACTCGGAAAATTCGCCTATACTTGCAACGCTCGGCGTGTAATCAAGCCTCGTCCATAAAAGAGCGACGTCGCTAACCAAGTCCGAGCCTATCAATCCCGTGGAATAAGTGTTGCCGTAAAAATCTTTAATGTTTATTCTGTATGCGTCTTCCACGCAGTGGTGACAAGTTGCGATAAAACATATACCGCCCTCGCCTTCTTCGTCCGCTTGAAACCCGACTATTACACCGCTACCCGCAGAACCTCCGCTTGCCCTAGTCGAATAAAGTTCTACGACGGATTTTCTACATTCAGTGAGAACCGAATCGCTGTCGTCCGCTCTCACTAAACTTACGACAGCGCCGTTAAAAACCCATTTACTATCCGAAAAATCGCCTATATAGTCTTTATAGGTCAACGCTTCTTCGAGTTCACTATTATAATCAATCGTCATCGGCTCAATCGTGTTGCCGTCGGTTACCGTTTGTCCGCCGTTTAATACGTTTGCCTCTTCCGCCCCGCTTGACGGCACCGAAGGAGGACAATAAATTAGTTGTACCAGCGTTACTTCTACTTCGACTTTTTCAAAAACGTAAACGTTACTCCTTAAAGAAGCCATGTATCTCAATATCGACAATCTTACTTTGTTACCTACTTTAAAATTGTCGTGCTTTCTCATATAATCGAGCGCGTCTTGACTTCCCGACGGAGTATACGCTTCACCGTCGCCCATATCTATCGAATAAATAACGTCGTTACCCGCTTGAAGTTGCTCGGACTTACCAAAACTGCCCGTTTCGTATAAACCGGCAATATACACGGCGTTAGTCAAGATTAAAACTTCTTCCTCGCCGTCTATTTGATAGTATATTCCCCCTAATTCGGCAAGTGTTACGCCGATTGACGCTCTGTTTTTGATATAGCCGTAAGAATTATACGCGGTATCACGGTAAGTTTCTACCAAATCCGAAAGACTTTTAACTATTTGAGATGCGGGAACGGCAAAACCGAGTCCGTCTTTATAGGTAATACCCGCGTTTACCATACCGATTAAATATCCGTCCGCAGTGTAAACACCTCCGCCGGAATTCCCGTTATTTACTGCGGCGTCTATTTGCATTAAAGTCATTTCTTTATTGTCTACCGTAATATTTCTTTCTTTTGCGCTTACGATTCCTTTCGTAACCGTTCCGCCAAGCGTACCCGTAGGATTACCTATGGCGTAAACCGTTTCGCCGACTTGCGCTTGAGCACTGTCGCCTATTATAGCGACGGAAGGTTTAAAATCTATTTTAGACCAAAGCAAAGCAACGTCGTTTTCGGTGTCTGCGCCTATAAGCCCCGCCGAAAAAATATTTCCGTCTAAATCTCTTATATTAACTCCGTACGCACCGTCAACAACGTGAAAACAAGTAAGAATATATACCGTTCCGCCTTTATCCGCTTGTGCTTCGTCCGTCGGCAAAAAACCGACTATTATTCCCGACCCCGCCCCTACGGAAGTTTCTCCCGTAGAAGAATCGGTAGAAAAAGAATAAATTTCAACCGTAGAATTTCGGTTGTCGTTTAGTTTTTTAGCGTCGGTTTGAGGAAAAGTATCCTCGCTTCTTTCCAAAGAAGAAGCGGTTAAGGTTAATCCGACCGAACCGTCCATTTCAGTAGCAAGACCGTTTTCGGCAAAATCTCCCGAAATAGGCGCATAATTACTTTCGTCACCTTGATATTTTATCCTTGTTTCTCCGCAACCTGCGAAAAGAAAAAGAACAAAAGATAAAACGAACGATATGAAAACCAAATATCTTTTTTTCATTTTAAACCTCTTGATTTATGATTTTTCAAAGTTTATTCAAATATAAAGCAATATAATTAAACCAGACTAAACGTTTATAAATAATTATCGGTTTGCTTAAATACGCACTTCACTCAACAACAACTTCCGATTACGTAAAAAACTAAAAGGTCGTCTTTCAACGACCTTTTTATAACCGAGTGCATTAACAAGTCGCTTGCAGTCGGCGTTCGGCAAGCCGAACTACTATAACGACAACGGCTTTAAACGTATTTGTTTGGCAAATTAAACGACTTACGCCTAACTGCCACCGTTGGACAGTTCTAGTATCGGCAGAACGCTTTTTTTTATTCACAAAACGTCAACGATTAGTTTTTACCGATTACGACTATTTCAGAAGCGCCTACTCCCGCAACGTCGCTTAATGAGTTATTTATTTTATCTCTAACTTGAGGATATAAACGAATCTCTATCGAAACAACGTTAAATATTTCGTCGAATAACACGCTTGCGCAGTTACCGGACGCATATACGGGTCTATCGTTAGAATTTTTATTATTCAAGCAATAGGTATTCCAATCGAACTCGACCTTTCCTATTTCGGAACACTTCAACACGCCTTGTTCGTAGTAGTACACCTTTATATCCTGTATATAATCGAACGCATTTCTAAACGAGAAAGAATTGAATACCTGTATACCCTTTACCGAAACGGAAGAAGAAAAATCTATACCGACGGATATAATATCTCTATCTCTCGAACCGCTAAACGCCAAAGCAAGTTCGCCTTTACCGTCTTTCGCCATAGTCTTTATAGCTCCGTCGTTAAGATATTTAGCGCCGTCAATCGTTACGCCTGCGCTCGTTTGCGCCCACGCCGTTCCGCTAGAAGCAATATTTTTATATGCGTTTTCGCCACGAGGATATAACGTATAGCTCATAGAAGGTCCGTTTGTCGTCATAACGGTTTCCCCGTCTTCGTTAACGTACCAAGATATTTTATCAAAGCCTATACACCTGTTTGTATTAGGCCACACAAAATCCTTATTAGGCGTTTGGTGCATATGGTAAACCATTACGAGTTCGCCGTTAAGCGTTGTAAACGTGTGGTGTCCCGGTCCCGCTCTGTGTGGCCAAGTGGTTTCGGTTACAAGAGGCGCTCCGCCCTTTTCGGTAGCGATTTTTTTGAAAGGTCCTAACGGGCTGTCGGCTACCGCTTGTTTAACCCTATAACTCTTATCGAAATATCCGTTACAGCTATAAGTTAAATAGTATTTATTAACGTCCGCATTATATATTACGTACGGTCCTTCGTTCACGTCGCCCTCGTCAGAATTTTCCATAGGCGTTTTATCCGTAACGTTTTCATAACCGCACCTAGTTACCAAGGTTACTGTTGAATAATCCGGTGTAAACCAGTCTATCATCTTTATTGCAAGAATAGAGCTTTGAGTATATTTATAACCGCTATCGCCTAAATCTCTGCACATATAAAGATATTTATCGCCCGTTGCAGGGTCTACGAAAGGCTCTACGTCAATAACCTTTATAAATCCTTCGTAATCGTAATTGGTAGGATTAGCGACGGCCATTCTTTCAAAGTTAAGGAAAATATCGCCTATTCCGATATTGTAAGAACTAAACGAAGCTCCGCTTGCGTAAGTTCCACCGTTTACCGTTCCCGTCCATTGCTTAAAAGGTCCGTCGGGACTATCGCTTATACCTAAACAAACGGAACACGTATGATCTTCTTTATATTCGGATAAATTTATTGAAGTTTCTCCGTGCATTGCAGTGTATTTGCCACGATAGGTAGAAGAAATTCTACTCGTAAAAAACGCTAAATATTTTCCCGAAACCTCGTCGTAAATAACGGCGGGAGCCCAACGAGTCCATTGTCCCGTAAGCCAAGTACCGCTAGTGTCTTCCCAGAACAATTTAGAAGTCGTCCAATTTATAAGGTCTTTACTCTTTTGATAGAGCAATCCCGTACTGTACATATAATAGTATCCCGTTTCTTCAACGTATATAACGCTCGGGTCCGCCCCCGAATTGTTTAAATTGTTTTTATAGAACAATTCGTCGACTTTTGCTTGTTCGTCCGTAGTTAATTCTTTCGATAAATCGGTATACGAAATCTCGTTCGACTCTTCCGCAACTAACGGCTCTCTTCTTGCGGAAGATGAAGAACTTTCCTCAACGGAACTGCTCTCTTCGGGAGAAGAGTTGTTATTGTTTTGAGTTCCGCAACCCGCAAAAATCGTTGAAAATACGATAAGTATAGCCACTAATAAGGTTATAAATCTTTTTTTCATTTTTTTACTCCTAATTTATTTATGATAAACGAAACGTAAATTATTCTTCTTCGTCCTCTTCGGGAAGATTGACGTTATGGAATACTTCTTGAACGTCGTCGTTATCTTCAAAAGCGTCCAACATTTTTATAAACGTTTCCGTTTGCTTATCGTCTAAATCGACGTTGCTTGACGGAATCATACTTATTTGCGACTCGATAAAAGCAAGTCCTTTTTGTTCGAGTGCGCTTCTAACCGCCGAAAAATCGGCAGGAGCCGTACGAATTTCGTAACTGTCGTCGCAAGTTATTATATCGTCCGCACCCGCTTCTATCGCCATTTCGGTCATAGTGTCTTCGTCTAACGAAACCGTTCTTTCTACAACCAACACGCCTTTATTTTCAAACATATAGGAAACGGAACCGCTGGTACCTAAATTTCCCGCATATTTTTCAAAAATATGTCTTACGTCGCCCGCAGTTCTGTTTTTGTTATCGGTAAGCGTTTTAACTATAACTGCGCTTCCTCCGACGCCATACCCTTCGTAAGTCAATTCTTCGTAGTTAACGTTTCCGAGTTCGCCTGCGGCTTTCATAATACTTCTTTTAATATTGTCGTTAGGCATATTCGCGGCTTTTGCCTTTGCTATAACGTCGGCAAGCCTTGAGTTTGTAGACGGATCCGAACCCGCTTTTGCGGCAACGGCAAGCTCTCTACCGAGCTTGGTAAAAATTTTACCTCTTACTGCGTCTGTCTTTGCTTTTTTGTTTTTAATGTTTGCCCATTTACTGTGTCCTGACATAAATCTTATCCTTTTTTACTAAAATTTTACTAAATTATATATTATTATAGCATAAGCTACCGCAACGTTCAAGCTTTCTATTTTATTTTTCATAGGAATTTTTACCGTTTTTTTGCATTTCGACTTTACTTCGTCGCTTACGCCGTTCGCCTCATTCCCCATACACAGACAAAAATCGCCGTTTATTTCGCTTTCAAAAACGTTTTCGCCGTCCATATCGGCGCATATCAGCTCCGTTTTGTCGAATATATTTAGCTCTTCTCGCCCTATTTCGTAAAGGTTAACGTTGTAAATTCCACTCATAGACGAACGCACGACTTTCGGCGAATATGCGTCTACGCAATCGAGAAGATAAACGTTTTTCACTCCGCACGCAACCGACGTTCTTATAATGGTTCCGAGATTCCCCGGATCCCTCACTCTGTCTAACAGCACGCTTATGCCTTTCGGGGTTTTATCGGCATATACAGGCATTTTTATACACGCAAAAATACCTTGACACGTTTCGCAATCGGATAAAAAGTTAAGCACTTTTTCGTCTGCCTCTATCACTTCACCGTCAAAGGACGGAATTTCGGCAAGCAAGTCTTTTCTTCCGATAACGCAAAAAACGTTTTGAGAGTATAAAAAGGCTTCTTTTACCATTTTTATTCCCTCTACGAGATAGGCTTTTTGCTCCTTTCTTCCTTTTTTGTCTTTAAGCGACGCTATTTTTTTGATTTTTTCGTTTTTAACAGAAGTAATTACCATTTTATCCCCGTAAAACTAAAAAGGACGTCTTTTTAGACGTCCCTTAAATTAGTTAAGTTTAGCTTTTGCCTGATTTACCAAAGCGGTAAATCCCGCGGGATCGCTTATAGCCATATCGGCAAGAACTTTTCTGTTAAGACCGATTTCGGCAAGCTTCATTCCGTGCATAAATTTGCTATACGAAATATCGTTTAAACGACAAGCGGCGTTAATTCTTGCAATCCATAATTTTCTGAAATCTCTCTTTCTAGCCTTTCTTCCGATATAGGAATACATAAGGGATTTCATAACGGCTTCTCTAGCTACTCTATATAATTTACTCTTAGCTCCGAAATAACCTTTAGCTTGTTTTAAAATCTTTCTACGCTTTTTAACGGCGTTCACACCTCTTTTAATACGCATTTTATACCTCCTTATGCCTTATACGGAATCAAACTGTCTTTTATCGTTCTTTCTTGGGTTACGGATACGTAAGCTCCGCTTCTCAATCTTCTTTTTCTCTTAGTGTTTTTCTTCGAGAGTATATGGTTCTTTCCTTGGTGAGCTCTTTTAATCTTACCCGTTCCCGTAACTCTGAAACGTTTCTTTGCACCGCTGTGCGATTTCATTTTTGGCATATATTTCTTCCTCCATTTTATTTCTTTATTTCTTTAGAAGGCGCAAGTATCATTAAAATACTTCTTCCTTCGAACAAAGGCTTTCTTTCCATAACGGCAACCGATTTTACAAGCTCGAAAAACTTGTTCATAACGTCTAAACCGATACTCGAATGGGCGATTTGTCTTCCCCTCATTCTTATAGACACTTTAACTTTATTGCCCGCTTGCAAAAACTTTACGGTTTGCTTGGCTTTAACGTTAAGGTCGCCTACGTCAATCGTCATAGACAGCCAAATTTCTTTCATTTCGACCGTCTTTTGATTTTTCTTGGCTTCTTTAAGCTTTTTCAGATTGTCGAACTTAAACTTGCCGTAGTCTATTATTTTGCACACGGGCGGATTTGCGTTCGGGGATATTTTCACAAGGTCGAGCCCCGCCACCTCGGCGCATTTGTAAGCTTTTTCGATAGGCATAACGCCCAACTGTTCTCCGCTTGCGGAAATAACTCTTACTTCTTTATCGGTTATTTGTTCGTTGATTTGAAATTGTTCTTTTTCAGCCATATTTTCCTTTCTTTATTTTTTTTAGCCGATAAAAACGGCTTGCAAGACAGAACTTTGCAAGCCGAAAATCACGCTTTTATCACGTAAAAATCTATTTGCCCGTACCACCCAATCGCGTACGGCGAGAAGTTCCGCTTCTACTTTACCCAGTTATAATATCAAATTATAAAAATTTTGTCAACCGTTTTTAAATAATTTTTTCGTCAATTAGCTTTTTTATTTTTTCTATAAAAGTTTTTTTGTCTACACGGGCGACTTTACTGCTTTTAAGACTTCTTACCGAAATTTCACCGCTTGCCTCTTTGTCGCCGACAAGTACTATATACGGCGTTTTTTCAAGTACCGCCTCTCTTACCTTTCTTCCCGTCTTGTCGTTTCTAACGTCGCAAGTTGCCCTTATGCCGTTTAAAATAAATTCGTCACGCAACTTCAACGCATTCTCGGAATTACGCTCCGCAACCGACAACACTCTCACTTGCTCGGGCGAGAGCCATAACGGAAGGTTCCCCGAATATTTTTCTATTAAAACCGCCATTATTTTTTCGTAGCACCCTATCGAGCTTCTATGCAATACTATCGGGTTTTTCTTTTTCCCGTCCGCATTTACGTAGTGTAAAGAAAAAATCTTTCCTGCGTTAAAATCAAACGAAAAAGTCATTATTTCTTCGTCGTTTCCGTAAACGTTTTTAATGAAAAATTTAACTCTCGGTCCGCAAGAATTAATAGGGGCGTTTTCAAGAGTATATTCGGTATCGCTTTCACTAAACACGTTTCTCACGGCTTTTTCCGTTTTATCCCATAGCAACTTGTTTTTAAACTTTTCTCGTTCTTCGCCTATAAACTCGACGCGATAATAAACGTTCTTGTAAATCCCCAACCTTTTAAAGATTTTTACGCTCAACTCGAAATTCAATCTAAACTCGCTCTCTATTTGTTCGGGCGTTATAAAACAATGCCCGTCGGATACGGTAAATTGTCTTAAACGAATAAGCTCCTTGGTTTCGCCCGAAGCTTCTTTTCTGAAAACGGTAGCCGTTTCCGAAACTCTAAAAGGCAACAAACGGTAACTTTTTAAAGAGGAATCGTACAAGCTGTAATGAAATTGACAAACCCCGGGACGCAAAACGTACGCCTCGTCGTCGGAATCAAACGCTTCGACGGAATACATTTTTTCTTTATAATGTCCCGTCTGCCCCGATAAAACGAACATTTCCGCCTTAGAAATGCAAGGCGTTTTTACTAACGAAAATCCGACTTTTTCTTCTTCGTCCTCCACAAACCGTTGCAAGGTCTGTATTACTTTATAACCTTTTGCAAAAAATTGTGGCAAGCCTTTTCCTATTTTTTCGTCAACGGAATAATAACCGAGCCTTTTGCATATTTTAGCGTAATTTTTTTCTTGCGCTTCCGTTTTGGCTTTTATATATTCGGAAAGATGTTTTTTCTTAAAAAACGCCGTGCCGTAAATACGGGTAAGCATTTTGTTTTTATTATTGTTTTTCCAATACGCCCCCGCAATGGAATTAAGCTTGAACGCTTTTACAGAGCGGACGGAATATATTAAAGGTTCTCCGCAATAGTCCACGAAACCGCCTATTTTATAGATGTTTAACGGATTTATTTTAGACGGTAAACTTTCTAAAATTCTTATTTTGTAGATTTCGTCGAAAGAACTCATTATTTCTATTGCTTCTTTTTTGGTCGTTTCTTCCTTTTCGACGATAAAGCCCGTCCTTATTATCCTACGCATTTCTTCTTCGATTTTGATTAAGTCTTCTTCATGAACGGAAGACACAAAATCCACGTCGTAATAAAATTCGTCTTTTTTTACACCGCACGTACCCAATTTACAGGTCGGGAAAATATTTTTTACGGCTCTAGAAAAAATATGACAACAGGTAAGCCTTAACGCCTTTAACGCTTCCGCGTCGGTAAACGACAAAAACTCAACGTTGTCGCCGTCGTTTAAAACCGAACTTATGTCCGACACAACGCCGTTTATACGTGCTACGGACAACTCTTTTAAAGTCGTTCCGCCTATTTTACTTGCCAAATCGAAAGCGGTATCGCCGTCGGCAAGAACAAATTTTTCTTCTCCCGAAAATACTTCCATTTTTTCCTCATCAGACGAAAAAATTATCCGCTACGGAAGTCTACCGTAACGAATAACTTTACTTTTATATTCTATAATCAAATACTTTTTTTGTCAACGCTTTTTACAAAATATCCTTTACCGAATAAAACTTTATCTCCGAAATAATCTTTTAGGTATTTTTCGTCCAAACGGGAAACTTTGTCGTTTAATTCCACCTCTCCGCAAGCAGAAAGCAAAACTTCTCGTATAATTTTTCCGTCCTCTAAGCCGTTACCCGTTAAAATAACCCTTTGCAAACGGTTAAAGTTTTTATCGTAAACGCAATCGTTTTCAATATAAACCTTTTTCCCTTTCTTTTCTTTTAAAATATATAAAACGAATTCTCTAAGCTGTTCGGAATTAAAATAAAGCGGAATATATTCGGTTATTTCTTGCCACTTTTTTTTAAGAGGCGTCATTCTGAAATTAAAACTCCCGAAAATAGAATATTCGTTGCACCTTGAAATTTTGGCTACTACGTATTTTTTATCCTCTTCCAAATCGGCGCAGATAAGCGTATCTAAAAGCAGTTCTCTTTCAAACTCGTCCAATCCTTTTGTTTTTATTCTCTCGGAAAAATATTCGTACTTATAATTTACCGTTATTACGTCTGCGATTTTGTCTTCGGCTTCAGCCCTTAAAAACCCTGCGTAAGACTTATCTATTTCCACGTTTAAAACGTTTACTTTTTCTCCGCAGTCGATTTCCATTTTTCCGCCCAACCTCGAAACAATGGGATTTAATTGATTGTACAGATAAAACATATTAGTTTCACCGCTCTTTCCTTCAGATATTCTGATAAAACTCATATATTCAGTTTACTCGTTCCCCCGTTTTTTCATAACCGATTTTTTTATGTAAATTTTGGATATTTTTCCTTGCGCACCTATATAACGACTTATACGCCTCGTTTATAAGTATAAGACAAAAAGCTATCGCTATTATTTTTCCCCACACGTCGTACCCGAGCCTGCTCGGAGAAAACACCGTGGTATATTGCGTGAGTAAAAATTGCGACACCATGGTCAACGCCATAGACACCGCCATAAGTTTGTTTGAAAAAAAGTTTTTAATCACGCTTTCCGTTCCGAGTTCTTTACAATTAAACGCATTAAAAATATTCATAAACACGAAAAGCGTAAAAGTAACGGCTTTGTTTTGCGTGAAATCCACCCCTAAAAAATTTTTTCTATACTGCGACAGCACCACACCGCCTATAATGCAAGCGTTTATGATAATTTTTATTAAAATTCTTTTATTGACTATGCCGTAACCTCTTTTTACGGGCGGATATTTCATATATTCTTCCCTTACTCCCTCCATTGCGAGCGATAATGCGGGCGGTCCGTCCATTATCACGTTTAACCACAAAAGCTGTAAAGAAGTAAAGGGAGAGTCCAATCCCGTTAACGAACAAACCAAAATAACCGACACCGCCGATACGTTTACGGTGAGCTGAAACATAATAAAGCGTTGAAAGTTTTTATAAACGCTTCTGCCGAATGCTATCGCTTTAACGATAGTCGAAAAACTGTCGTCCAAAAGTATTACGTCGCCCGCCTCTTTGGTTATTTCTTCTCCGCTACCCATGGCAATGCCTATATCCGCTTGTTTCATTGCGGGAGCGTCGTTTATCCCGTCGCCCGTAACCGCAACCACTTCGCCCGCCTCTTTTAAAAGCCTTACCACTTTTAATTTTACCATAGGCGTACTTCTTGCGATTACGTTAACTTTTTCTAAAAGCGTTTTAAGTTTTTCGTCCGAAATTTCCTCCGTGACGTCTGCGTTTATTACCGCTCCTTCCGTCCCAAGACCCAATTCTTCCGCAACGGCGCAAGCGGTTAAATAATTGTCGCCCGTAAGTATTTTTACTTTAATTCCCGCCTCTATACATTCGTTAACGGCTTTTTTCACGTCTTTTCTAACGGGGTCGAAGATACTTGCGTACCCGTCGAAAGAGGTTGTTTCGCCCTCTCTATGAGCAAAAGCGACACATCTCCGTCCTTTTTTTTGCGATAACGCTATTTGTGAAAAAATTCGCGTCTTTTTTTCTTGCGAGCAAGAACACGTCTCTACAATTTTTTCGGGCGCCCCTTTAAAATAAATGGTAGTTTTTTCGTTTTCTTTAACCGTAACGGACGAGTATTTTATATCGGATGAAAAGGGAATCGAAGAAATTATTTCCCCGTTTTTTTCTCCTTTTATATCAAAATAATTAACGAGCGCCTTTTCCGTGGGAGAGCCCTCTAAAACGGTTTTCCCGTCTTTCAACATATATTTCGCACTGCCGTTATAAAGTACGTTTTTTTCGATAAAAATAAGGGCGTCGTCGTTTTCCGTATAAATCTTTTCGCAAACCATTTTATTTTCGGTAAGCGTACCCGTTTTATCGGAACAAATCACGCTTACGCACCCGACCGTTTCGGTTGCGACCATTTTTTTAATCAACGCATTAGACTTAGAAAGTTTTACCACGTTTAACGTTAACGAAATCGCCACCGTTGCGGGCAACCCTTCGGGAACGGACGCTACGATTAAAACTATTGCGTTTATAAAACAATCGGACACGTTGGAAAACAACAACTCTTTATTTACGGCAAGCTTAATTACCGATAAAGTAAATGCAAAAAATGCGCAAACTATTCCTATTATCGTAATCGAACGGCTTAATTTTGCAAGTTTATCGTTTAAAGGAGCGGAAACACAGTTTTTTATTTGTAGTTCACTAGCTATTTCTCCCATTTGCGTTTTATCCCCGACAGCGGTTACTATCATTTCGCCTTCGCCCTCGACCACGCACGTTCCGCTATATACCGAATTTACCCGTTCTGCCAGCGGAGTGTTTTCTTTTAATACGGCTTCGGCATTTTTCCTAACGCAATCGCTCTCGCCCGTTAAAGCCGATTCGTCAACGGCTAAATTTACGCTTTTTACAAGGCGTCCGTCGGCGCAAATTTTGTCGCCTACCGATATTAGAACTCTGTCGCCCGCAACCACTTCTTCACGAGAAATTATTTCGTTTTTTCCGTTTCTTACGACTTTTACCGTTGTTTTTTCGTAAAGGCGGTTCAAAAGTTTAAAGGCCTTTTGGCTTTTCCCTTCCATAAACACTGTCAAAATAACGCTTATCAATATAGAACAAGCAATTCCGACGCACTCTATAAATTCCCCCTCGCCCGATTTTATAAATTTTCCGAGATTTACGCCTAGCGTTATAGCGAACGCAAACTCTAAAATAACCAACATCGGGTCGGATAACGCGGACAGTATTTTTTTAAAAAGACTTTTAGGTTTTTTTTCACTCAAAACGTTAACGCCGTATTTTTCCGCCGAAATTTTTACCTGTTCGTCCGTTAACCCGTTTTGTCCGGAATTAAACTTTTTTTCACAAGAATATATATTTAAAGCGTGTTCTTTCATTCCCTTTCTCCTCTACAAACGGATATTCTTGTAAAGTATATGCCGACAAAAGGTAAAAATAGTATTTTTCTTTTGTAAATCAGTTGATATTTTCCAAAAAAATGATACAATATAATAGGAAAAAACCTATATGGGAGAAACGTAATGAGAACATATTCAGTAGACTTAGACGGATATAAAGCGGATTTGCCCGTGCTTAAAATTGCCGACGGCGTATCAATTTGTTTTTTTAACCTTCACGGACACAGTGAAATGACCGAACACTGCGGTAAAGCACTTGCAAAACGCATACCCGAATGTGACGCTTTAATTACCGCCGAATCGAAAGGGCTTCAACTCACTCACGTAGTTGCGAGAGAATTAGGTCAAAGCCGTTACGCCGTTGCAAGAAAAAGCAAAAAACTTTATATGCAAGACGGTTTGGACATAACTATCGAAAGTTCTATCACTACGGGTAAAGAACAACGCCTTTATCTTTCCGCAGACGACGCCTCTTTGATAAAAGGCAAAAAAGTAGTAATCGTCGACGACGTAATCTCCACGGGAGCAAGCTTAAAAGGACTTGAAAAGATAGTTGAACTCGCAGGCGGAATAATAGTAGGAAAAGCGTTCGTTCTAGCCGAAGGCGAAGCGAAAGACCGCCCCGACGTAACCTATATCGCCTCAATCCCCGTACTTACCGACTAAATTTTACCGTTTAACGACATATAGCGGTATATAAAACATAAAACGATATTTTACAAAAAACAATCACCTAAAAGCACTAACCGCCACGCATTGAATTGCGTGACGGTTATTTTTTTATCAACTTTTTAGACGTTAGGTTTTACACCTATTATTGCAATATTAGATTAGTTACAGAATAACAAGACGCTCAAACTTTATCGGCAGCCTCTCAATTCTGGTTTAAGTTTTAATTACTTACAGAATAACAAGACACTCAAACATAAATAAACAAGTTTTCCGAAAACTTTTTGTTTTAATTACTTACAGAA
Organism: uncultured Christensenella sp.; assembly: GCA_964601265.1. Lineage (GTDB taxonomy): Bacteria > Bacillota > Clostridia > Christensenellales > Borkfalkiaceae > UBA4675. Next base: position 4,269 of record CAZRMT010000006.1, on the reverse strand, counting down.
TAACAAGACACTCAAACGTCATTTTCTATAACTTTCTATATATATTTGTTTTAATTACTTACAGAATAACAAGACACTCAAACCTCAAATTTTTCAGCGTGA
>CAZRMT010000006.1:0-4067 GCA_964601265.1 uncultured Christensenella sp. | reverse complement strand
GTTTTAATTACTTACAGAATAACAAGACACTCAAACCTCAAATTTTTCAGCGTGAATATCACAATATTGACGAACACGGTTACCCTATAAGCAAAACAAATAAATTTTTACAATTTTATTTTACCTTATTTCTTCGTAATTTTCAAGTATTTCACATAAATCTTCAGTAATAATTACTGCTTTTTCAACCGACAGTAACGGACGACTTTTTTGGCTTTCTATAAGCAATAACCCTACTTGCTCCAACTTACAATGCTTGTATATTTGCAATAATTTTTCGTCGTTTAAAACACTTTTTAAATTGACGAAAATAAAAAAATCGCACTTTTTTAGTTCTATCATTGCATTGATATAGCAAATAATTTTTTCTTCTAAACTTTCGTAATCGTTTTCTAATTTTACCCCCGCAACCTTAAAATAATCGGTCGGTTGAGCTTCTTTATATTCTAACGAAAAAGGGAAATCACACGAAATATCCGCCAAAAACTTCATCATTTTTGTAGATAAGGCGTTAAACTCAACAAGTTTTTCACCGAAAACAATTGATTCTAACCGTTTATACAAAAGCGAAGTTATACTTTTATCGTTCAATTCAAAATGAAATAAATCGCAAACCATCGCGCCATATTTTGCAACGTTTATAACGTCCTCCCCACTAGAAAAAACAAAAGTTCCTTGACAGCCTTCAAATTGACGATTTAAATCAGTTACCACGTTAAAAAACTCGCTTGGATTTTCAACGATTAAAACCTGCACGAAGTTATCTGATATAATTAGCGGGGTTTCTAAATGTACGTGTGCAATTTAGATTTCATTTTTCATAATTCCACCAACCTATCAATCGTATCTATTACAAGTTGCTGTTCTTCTCCGACTAAATATTCTATCCTTGAAAACTGTTTTTCGGTAATTTCAAGAAGTTCTACGATGCCGTCCGTAGGTAAATTTTCGCGAACGCGTTGTTTTACCGCATCACTCGTAACGTTATTTATTACAAGCTTCGTATAAACGGATTTTTGCATCATAATAAAACCGTTTTTTAATAAATATTTATGAAAACGGTTATACTCTCGCCTATTTTTATCCGTCAGCATGGGTAAATCAAAAAATAACAATAATCTCATAAATCTACAATTCATCTAGCGTAATTTTTTCGGGAAATACCAATAATTCCTCATCATTCTCTTGTAATGCGTAAAAAACACTTTTAGCGTATTGCCTAATTGCTAAATCTAACGTCGTACTTTTTCCGCAAACGAACGCTTTATAATTAAGTATATTCGCCATTTTCTTTTTAAAATCTTTATCGCCCTCTTGGATACTCATTGCCGTTCTATCAACCACTACACGAAACGGCTCCATTAAATCGCACCCGAGATTAAATTGATTAAATTCGTTATCGTGCCAAATACCTAGTTGAGTTAAGTAACCGCTTGAAACTATTTCTCGATTAAAAGCAGACAACAATACTGCATATCCGTAATTTAAGCACCCGTTTAAAAATCCACCCGATTTTCTACCGTTGCCAACGCCAAGCAAACAATTAAAATATACCTTTGCGGAATCACCTTCTCTATTAGTAGAATCATTATTTTGCAAATCAAGCAAATACGAGTGCAAAAGCTCTGATTGCTCGAAAAAACCACAATCATGCAAATACTCCGCTTGACCCAAAATTTTATTTTCGATAATTTTTCGCCAAACTCTTGCTTTTATATCGCTATTCCAAAGTATTTGCTCCTTATAACGTTTTGAAGTGTTATGCGCCCCGTAATAGGGTAACAGTTCGGATTGCGGATTATATTTCTCATCGCAAAATACAACCTTGATATTCCTTTTCACTAGCTCGCATAGAAGAGAAGCAGTTAAAGAAACAGCCGTACTTTGCACTATTAAAGTATTTATTTCATCAATAAAAATTTTCTTTTCCTGCTCTCCGCGAACTATTAAGTTGTTTAATCTAAATTCTAATTTTGCCCGATTTTTTATTATAACTATACGAAATCCCATTATATTTTTTGAACACGCTCCGTTAAACCGCAAGGCGATTGATGAATAATTCTAAAATCAACGTTCGTAATATTTTTACTAATTAGCAGTTTGCCACACGTGGCGCCGTCTTGCAATAAAGTTAAATCAGGACACTCCGAATTGCATTTCATAAATCGAATTATTTGCAATAAAACTTTAATTTGTTCAAAAGTTGTTAAAGCGTTGAAAAACGGTTCCTTATTTTGCAGTTTACTTAAAAAACTCTCCACTGCGGATAGTCCTCTATAAGTTGTTTTACTTAAAGTTTTTAAAATTTCGTTATACAGTAAAGAATTTTTAGTTTTAGTTGCGCTTAGCGTAACTCCTTTGCGGTTGCTCGTTAAAGCAATTTCCTCTTGCTGTTTTTCAAAGTTGGAAAGTTTGCCTAGCCTATCTTTTTCAAGTAATTTTGCCAAGCTCTTTACGTATTCGTCAGTTTTAGCGTCCGTAAACCACTGTAACGCGTTGTGAACGAGTATTTGCGAACCGGTAACTCCCGCAAGCCACGCTTTATAACCGTTTATTAAAACCAAAGCTTTAACTTTTATTTTTTCTACCAAAATTTGAGGATTAACAAGCCCTATAGATTGCAAATATTTAAGAATTGCGTTTTTGTCTTCTCTCGCGCGATAATCTATTAGTATCGGAATAGCCTCTATCGTTTTAATTAGGTTACCCTTTTTATCCTTTGATTGAACGATAGCAAAATACGCGGTTTTTAACGATTTATAACCACCATATTTTTCGGTTTGATTGTAAGGCGCGCAAAGTTTACGAGGCGCTACTATTGCTTTATCTTCTTTTGATTGAACAGTTTCTTCGTAAAAAGCACCTTTGTTTAAGTATGCGTAACGCGTAACGGACATGCTTGTTTTTGCAACAATTTTCTTTACCCTGTCAATATCGCTTGAACCGTTCCAAGCACCCTCGACCTTCCAACTGAAAAGTTTATCTAAATTATATCCGCGTTGCACACCCTCCTTATCCGAATAAAAATAGGCACGGTTCGACGTAAATTTCGTATCTAAAACGTTACCAACCACAACATTTAAATACGCGTCGCGCGCATGGTGCAAATCGTTGGTTTCACGGCATTTTACGATATTATGCTTTTGCTTAAAGTCGTTTACGTTTTTTGCTTTGCTATAAACGATTTTTGCGCCTAAAGGCTCGTATTTTTCTTTAAGCAACTCGGCAACGACTTTAACGGTTTGATTAGTTACCACTAGTTGACGGTTAATAAAATTTCTAAAATCCGCCTCTGTTAGCGGTTCGGTACGCGTTAAACGATTGTATTTTTCTTGCGACATTAACTTTTTTTCTTTTAATATTTTCCAAAAATCGCGTTGCGTGCTAAAACCCGAAGGCAATGGATACACGTTAGTTTTTTCGTGATTTTTTTGCGTTTCAACTAACACTTTATTATCAATACTATCGTCTTTCGTCATAGATTGCGGAATAATATGGTCCACGTCGTACCGACTACCAACTAAATCTTCTAAGTCAATGCGGTTTCCCGTATAAGCACACTTGCCAAGTTGCAAGAAATATAAATACAATCGTTCTGAACGAAGTTTCGATTCTGTTATATCATCGCGATTTAACTCTTTTATTAACTCCTCGATTTCTCTGCAATCCGAGCTAATTCCCTTATACAACTCTAAGAGTTTTTGCTTACGAGAAGCCGTTCGTCCAATATCGCCCTTTTCGCCGTCTTGTCGAGTTACCTCTATAAAAATCTTATCGGGCGTTTTACCAACGTTTTTCACGTATTCGTCAGCCATAGTTAACGCTTGCCAAACACCGCGTCGAGCCATAGGCGATAAATATAACTCCTTTACGTCGTCGTACGTAATTTCTTCTTTGGCGGTACCGAAATTGTTTTCTTCTATAGCTTTTTTAAAGTTGTACTCGTCTGAAAACAGTAACTGATTAAAATTATCGTTTGTGTTATACAATCTGTTTAATATCGTATACGCCTCACCGGTTACAACGTCAACTCCGCCAATAATTTCGCAAAGCAACGCTTTTGAAAG
>CAZRMT010000005.1:20083-42899 GCA_964601265.1 uncultured Christensenella sp. | reverse complement strand
TTAACTCAACGCTTTATAATTTTACGTCTATATATTTTCCCGACGCAAAGGCAACGTTAGTTGCCTTTGCGTCAGTTTACGTTTTTAAATATTCCGAATTTATAATTCAGCCGTTTTGTCACCAATAAAACATAATTATTAAATTAGTTTACTTGACACCCCCCCCCCCATTGCTGTATAATGATTAAAGAATAATATTAAAAAAGGAGAAAAACTTATGAGAAAATTTCTACTTTTACTTTTAACCTTGACGCTTGTTTTCACAAGTGTTCTGTTTGTTACTTCTTGTAAAAAGTCAAAAGATAAAATAAAAGCTGGCGAGGGACTAGAGTACACCTTGCTCGATAACGACACTTACGAGATTTCAGGAATTGGCTCCTTTACCGGAACTAACCTTGTTATCTCCTCTTCTTATAACGGCAAACCCGTTACTAGTATAGGTAGTTCTGCTTTCTCGGATTGCCGTTTGATAACTTCCGTTACCATACCCAACAGCGTTATTAGTATAGGTGAGGATGCTTTCTCGAATTGCTGGTCGCTTAAATATATATATTATACGGGTGACATTAACTCTTGGTTACAAATTAGCAGTTTAGGTAATTTAATGGGTGCTAGTAGTTTTTTTAAAAATTTATATATTAACGGTACTTTATTAACTGAAGCTAATATTACTACCGCTACTTCTATACCTAGTTATGCTTTTTATGGTTGTACTTCTCTTACCAAAGTTACCATTGGTGACCAAGTTACTCGTATAGGGGATTATGCCTTCTCTGGTTGCACTTCACTTACTTCCGTAACTTTTAAAAACACTAACGGTTGGTATAGGTATTTTAGCTCCACATCAATTAGCGGTACTAGCGTAGACGTTACAGACAGTTCTCAAAACGCAACTTATTTAAAATCAACTTACGATAATTATTACTGGAAACGCACAAACGGTTAAGACAACAAAGGAAAAGACAAACTAAAAGTACCGACCTTGCTTTATTGCAAGGTCGGTACTTTTTTATAATGAATAATGAAGCGTTGCGAAATAATAGGTAATAGTGAAAGGTGAAAAAATAAGGATATATAAATTGTATAGCTTTTTTATAAGGATGAGATTCCCACGCAAACTGCGTTTGCTCTGAATGACAGTTTATATAAAAAACAAGGATGAGATTCCCACGGTTTGCTTCCGCAAACCTCTGAATGACAGCATATAGCTTGTAAGCTATAAAAAACGGCTTGCACAAGTAGTACAGTAAAGACAAAAGCGACTGCGTCGCCTATGAATGACAATTTATATAGCCTCTTCACAATGAATAACACATAAATTAGTCGCTATCCCCACAAAGGAATAGCGACTAGCGTTTTATTTATTTAATTATTTTCTGTTTACGTAAGAAGTATGTAAAACTTCGTGTGCCTTGTGGCTACCCGGTTTTTCGAACATTTCCTTGTAAACTGCGTCTACCGCAGTAGATTTATGAGATTTTCTTTCTTCGCAATTCTTGTCGATATTGTAAAGAACGGAAGCTCTCTTTTCTTTGTAGTCGACGTTTCTTCTAGTATAGGCGTCTAAAATGGGCTGTCCGCCACCGTTTACGCATCCGCCCGGGCAACACATAATTTCAACGAATTGATAATCGGCTTTACCCTCTTTTATCTCTTCGCAAATCTTTCTTGCGTTGGTAAGTCCGCTTGCAACGGCAACTTTAACTTCTTTATCTCCGATTTTGTAAGTAGCCTTTTTAACGCCTTCCATTCCCCTAACGTCGTCATAGTCAATCTTTTCTAAATCGGAACCCGACAAAACGTCGGCAACCGTTCTTAAAGCAGCCTCCATAACACCGCCCGAGCTTCCGAAGATTACGCCCGCACCCGTGTATAAGCCTAAAGGCATATCGTATTCGCCGTCGGGAAGTTCGTTGAATAAAATTCCCTCGCTCTTAATAACTTTTGCAAGTTCTCTCGTAGTTAAAACGGCGTCGATATCGAGATAACCGGAAGCCGATTGGTCAGCTCTTAACTTCTCAAACTTTTTAGCCGTACAAGGCATAACCGATACAACGTAGATATCCTTGGGGTCAATTCCCATTTTTTCGGCGTAGAAAGTCTTTACAACCGCTCCGAACATTTGTTGCGGAGATTTACAAGTAGAAAGATTAGGTATAAGTTCGGGGAACACGCCCTCTACGTATTTAATCCAACCGGGCGAACAAGAAGTTATCATAGGTAACGTTCCGCCGTTAGTCAATCTTTCAAGCAACTCCGTTCCCTCTTCCAAAATAGTAAGGTCTGCGGCAAAGTTTACATCGAAGATATAGTTAAATCCCATCATACGCAAAGCTTGAATCATCTTTCCTTCTACGTTGGTTCCGATAAGATAACCGAACTCTTCTCCAAGTCCCGCTCTTACGGAAGGAGCACACCCGACGATAACAACCTTTTCGGGATCTGCCAAAGCCGAAAGCACGTCGTTTATTTCGCTCTTTTCGGTCAATGCGCCTACGGGACAAACGTTAATACATTGTCCGCAAGCAACGCATTTGGTGTCGGCTAAATCCTCTTCGAACGCGCATGCTACGTGGGTTGCAAAACCTCTTTTAACCGTTTCTATAACGCCTACGTCGGAAACTTTTTGACAAGTTGCGACGCATCTTCTACACAGAATACATTTATCGTTATCTCTTACAAGATAAGAAGTCGATTGGTCTTTTTCGTACTCGTTGGTAACACCGCTAAACGCACCGAATTCACAACCGTAGTCTTTTGCGAGCGTTTGAAGTTCACACTTTCCGTCTCTTACGCAAGAAAGACATTCTTTTTTGTGGTCGGACATTATAAGTTCGATAGTAGTTTTTCTGTCTTGACGAAGTTTTGGCGTATTGGTAAATACTTCCATTCCCTCGTTTACGGGATATATGCAAGCGGCAACGTTGCTCCTTGCTCCCTTAACTTCTACCACGCAAATACGGCAAGCGCCTATTTCGTTTATTCCTTTCATATAGCAAAGAGTAGGAATGTTAATTCCGATAGACTTTGCAGCATCCAAAATAGTCGTTCCTTCCGGCACGCTTACCGGAATATTGTTTATCTTTAAATTAACCATATCTTCCTCCTTAGCCTCTCTTTATTGCGCCGAACTTACAGTTCTGCATACAAACACCGCACTTAATACATTTATCGGCGTCGATAACGTGAGGTTCTCTTACCTTTCCGCTAATAGCGTTGACGGGGCAATTTCTCGCGCAAAGCGTACAACCTTTACATTTTTCCGCAATGATAGAATACTTAACGAGTTTTTTACAAACTCCCGCAGGACAAACTCTGTCTTTAATGTGCGCAACGTATTCGTCTCTAAAATAACGCAAAGTAGAAAGAACGGGGTTAGGAGCTGTTTGTCCGAGTCCGCAAAGAGAATTGTTTTTAATGTAGTAACAAAGCTCTTCCATTTTGTCGAGGTCGTCCATAGTAGCGGTTCCGTCGGTAACTTTTGTCAACAACTCTAAAAGTCTTCTGTTTCCTATACGGCAAGGCGTACATTTTCCGCAACTTTCGTCAACGGTAAACTCTAAGAAGAATTTAGCTATATCGACCATACAGTTATCTTCGTCCATAACTATAAGTCCGCCCGAACCCATCATCGAACCGATTTGCATAAGCGAATCGTAATCAATCGGAACGTCGAGCTTTTCAGCAGGAATACAACCGCCCGAAGGTCCGCCCGTTTGAGCCGCTTTAAAAGCTTTTCCGTTGGGAATTCCTCCGCCGATTTCATAAACTATTTCTCTTAAAGTAGTTCCCATAGGAACTTCCAAAAGTCCCGTGTGTTTAATTTTTCCGCCGATAGCGAAAACTTTGGTTCCTTTACTCTTTTCGGTACCGATTTGAGTAAACCAATCCGCACCCTTTAAAATGATTTGACAGATATTTGCGTAAGTTTCAACGTTGTTAAGTAATGTGGGCTTACGGAACAATCCGCAGTTAGCGGGGAAAGGAGGACGGGGACGAGGTTCGCCTCTGTGTCCCTCGATAGAGGTCATAAGCGCGGTTTCTTCTCCGCAAACAAAAGCTCCCGCTCCTAATCTTAATTCGATATCGAAATCGAAGCCCGTACCGAAAATGTTTTTACCTAGCAAACCCTTTTCTCTTGCTTGAGAAATTGCGATATTCAATCTGTCAACGGCTACGGGATATTCGGCTCTGACGTAAATATAACCTTGTTTAGCGCCTACCGTGTAACCCGCAATCGCCATAGCTTCTAATACGGCGTGGGGGTCGCCTTCCAATACGGAACGGTCCATAAACGCACCGGGGTCACCCTCGTCGGCGTTACAAAGAACGTATTTAACGTCGCCTTTCGCCATTTTCGTGAACATCCATTTTTTACCCGTAGGGAATCCCGCTCCGCCACGTCCACGAAGTCCCGATTTTAAAATTTCGTCAACGACTTGGTCGGGCGTCATTTGAGTAAGCACTTTATATAAAGCTTGATATCCGTCTCTTGCGATATACTCTTCTATAACTTCGGGGTTAATTATTCCCGAGTTATGCAAGGCGATTCTTAATTGTTTTTTATAGAAATCGGTTTCGTTGTAGGATTTAATACTTCCGTCTTCGTTTACCGTTTCGTCGTAAAGATACTCTTTTACGGGAGTTCCTTTTTTAAAGTGTTCTTCTACGATTTTAGGAATATATTCGGGTTGAACTTTCGCATAAAAAGCTCCTTCAGGATAAACTATCATAATAGGTCCCAAAGCGCACAATCCGAAACAGCCGACCATATGTATATCTACTTTATCGCTTAATCCTTGTTTCGCGACTTCTTCCTTCATGTGGTTCATCATTTCCAACGACTTTCCGGAAGAACAACCCGTACCTCCGCATACGAGTACGGTATATTTACTTGCTACGCCGTGAGAAGTTCTGGCAAGCATCTCGGGAGCGTATTTTTCTTTAATTTCATTTAAAGTCTTTATATCCATTTTTAGCCTTCCTTCTTGTATTTTTCAATAATTTCGACAACGCTGTCGGGCGTAACTCTGCCGTAAACTTCTCCGTTAATAGTCATAACGGGAGCAAGACCGCAACAACCTACGCAACGAGTTGCGTCAAGCGAGAACATTTTGTCGGGAGTTACTTCTCCGCCTGAAATACCGAGTATTTCTTGCAATTTATTGTAAACGTCGCCCGAACCTTTTACGTAACAAGCCGTTCCCAAACAAATACCGATTTGATATTTTCCCTTTGGATACAACGAGAACTGCGAATAAAAAGTCGCAACCCCGTAAACCTGAGCAAGCGACAAACCGAGTTCGTCGGCAATTATCTGTTGCACTTCTTTGGGTAAATAGCCGTAAATCGCCTGCGCTTTTTGCAAAGCCATAATCGTCGAACCCTCTACTCCTTTAAGTTCGGCAAGCATTGTGCGAAACTGAGCTTCCTGCTCTTTCGTACCATCGAAAGGTATTGAAATTTTTTCTTTCATAAATCCTCCAAACGTAATAGAATATAATTGTTTTTTCTATTGTCCGTATGATATTTTAACATATAAACTTCGCCCCGTCAAGGTCTATATATAAAAAAATATATATGATAATATTGTTTTTTATATAATTGTTCCGTGCGTCGGCTTAAATTGTCGGATTTTACAAAAAAAATGCGGAAAAATTTCCGCATTTAAAACAATTTTTAGTTTTTATTGCTATGAATAGGCGCAGGAATTCTTCCTCCTCTCGAAATAAACTTATCCGCACCGAAGGAATTAACCCTTATAACGGGCGCTCCGCCTAAAAGCCCTCCGAACTCAACCCTATCTCCGACTTTTTTACCGACCGCCGGAATAACTCTTACGGCAGTTGTCTTGTTATTTATTACTCCGATAGCACATTCGTCGGCAATAATCGCGGAAATCGTACTTGCGGAAGTATCCCCAGGAATCGCAATCATATCGAGCCCCACCGAACAAACACAAGTCATAGCTTCTAATTTTTCAATAGTTAAAGAACCTCTTTCTACCGCATTTATCATACCTGCGTCTTCACTAACGGGAATGAACGCTCCCGAAAGTCCGCCAACGTGCGAGCAAGCCATAACTCCGCCCTTTTTGACTGCGTCGTTTAGGAGAGCTAGACAAGCCGTTGTTCCGTGAGCCCCGACGCTATCTAATCCCATAGCTTCTAAAACGGACGCAACGCTGTCACCTACCGCAGGTGTGGGCGCAAGCGACAAGTCCACTATACCGAACTTAGCGTTAAGCCTTTTTGCAGCTTCTTTAGCTATAAGCATACCCACTCTCGTTATTTTGAAAGCGGTTTTTTTAACGATTTCGGCAACGTCGGTAACGCTTGCGTTTTCGGGTAAATCTCTTATAGCCTTTTCGACTACGCCCGGTCCGCTAACTCCTACGTTTACCGTACACTCGCCCTCTCCTATTCCGCACATTGCACCCGCCATAAAGGGGTTATCCTCTACGGAATTGGCAAAAATAACGAGTTTCGCACAACCTATAGAATTATTGTCCGCAGTTAAAAACGCCGTTTGTTTTACTATTTCGCCCATTTGCTTTACGGCATCCATATTTATACCCGCTTTTGTAGACGCAACGTTTATCGAACAACAAAGCTTATTGGTTTCGGCAAGTACCTCGGGAATTGTTTGTAAAAATCTTTCTTCGGAATTCGTAATACCTTTTTGCAATAAAGCGGAATATCCGCCTATAAAATCGACGCCAGTTTCCAAAGCAACCCTATCCAAAGTCCTTGCAATTTCAACGTACGCACCGCTAGAAGCTCCTATTACGCTTATAGGGGTGACGGAAATTCTTTTATTTACTATCGGAATTCCGAATTCCAAACCTATTTCGTTTCCCGTGGCGACCAACTTACCCGCTAACCGAGTTAATTTATTATATATTCTATCGCAAGTTTTTTTTCCGTCGTCGGAAATACAATCGAACAAACTTACCGCAAGGGTTATCGTCCTCACGTCAAGATTTTGCATCGAAATCATATTTATCGTTTCTAAAATTTCGTTGTTAGTTATCATATCTATCCTTAAATTCTGTGCATTGCGTTAAAAATCTCTTCCCTTTGAAGTCTTATGGAAAGATTGAGTTCTTTACCCATTTCTTCAAAATGCTTTTCAATTTCTGCAAAATGAACTTCCGCCTTGTTAAAGTCTACCAGCATTATCATTACGAAATACCCTTGCATAAGCGTTTGAGAAATATCCTCGATATTTCCGCCGACTTCGCTCAAATAAGTACTTACTTTACTTATTATACCGGTATTGTCTTTTCCTATAACGGTAACTATAGCTTTCATATTTTTATCTCCTTTATCGCTTTACATTCCAAATAATATCTTTTCTCTTCCGCCTCTCCCATCGAAAAGCTTTTTCTTGTCAATATTTTTCCGTCCGAAATATAACCGAATAAATCGGACTTTTCAAGAGTCGGCATAAACACCGCCACTCCCTTTTCTCCCGCCACCGAAAGAGTATGCTCTCTCCCGTGAACGTAGTCTTGCGTTCCGCCGTACTCCTTTAAATAATCGTCTATAACCTTTTGAATATCCGCTATCGCTTGCGGTGTCGAGGTTGAACAATTTAAATAAAAGGACTTACCGTTATAAACAAACTCGACCTTGGCTTGTCCGTTAAGTCTATTTTCGGCATACTTAATAAAATTTTCTCCCACATCAAAAACAACTCTGTGTATCGGCTCGAACACGATTCCGTCGTCGTAAAGATTTTCGACTTCGCACAAACAATATCTTGCGGGGTGAACTTCTCTTTCTCTCGGAGACAATTCTTTTTTAATTTTTTCCCAACAGAGTTTTGCGGTCGCTATCGAGTGGTTTCCGTCTCCCACGGCAAAAGTAAAGGGATTTCCGTTGTCGGACTTTGTTTTTTCGATAAGACTAATTATCTCTTGCGTGTTTTCGACAAGATAGCCTTCTATTTCACCGCCGTTCGAATTCAATTTACCCTCGTAAAGCTTTTTTAAAGAATTTCTCTTTTCGTACAACGGTTCTAAAACGCTTTTCATTTTATCGTCCATGAGAACCAATGCGTGCGGAAGCTCTAACACGGCGTTTTCCCTTATTTCGACGCGAACGGGCAATCTTTCGGGAACGGTTGCTTCCGTCGCCCTAACCTCTAATGCGTCGACAAAAGAATAATTTTCTAAATCGAACGACAAAATAAGCCCTAATCTTTTTCTACCGAAAGAGGTTGTCCTTACCGTTAAAATAAAACCGTTTACTTTATGGAAAATTCCGCTATGGCAATATTTTACCATAGTGGAATTTATCTTTTTTATTCTTTCTCGTTGATTTTTGCCTATGTAAATTTCGGGGTAAATTATGCGTAAAGTAGAAATTTCTCCGCAAAATTTATCCAAATTTTCCCAATAGGTACGCTGTGAAGTAAATTGATCGCACGCAACTACCGACCATTTTTCAAGGTCGATTTTTTCATTGGGAAGAAGTATTTCCGAAGCGTGTATCAAACTCATAATTTATCCTTATTGTTTTAATTAAAACGTGTATATTTTCTTAACGCCGTCTGCGTTGAATTCGGTAACGGCGCTTACACACATAAGAACGGCTCCGTTACCTTTTTTATCGCCCGAAACGAATTTTTCTGCTTTAAAGGCTTCTGCGATTTTTTCGGCGGTAATTTTAGCGCTGTCGAAAAGAACTAAAACTTTGTGAGCAAATTCCCCTTCTAATACCACTTTTGGGAAATTAACGGAATTAACGATATTTCCGTTTTCTACGAAGTCCACTATTTCTTTTGCAACCATAACCGCACAGTTGTCTTCGGCCTCTTCGGTAGAAGCTCCCAAATGAGGAATACAAACGATATTCTTTTTATTTAAAATTTCAGCCGTCGGGAAATCGCAAACGTATTTGCTTACCTTTCCGCTTTCACACGAAGCTATTACGTCTTTGTTTACGACTATTTCGCCACGAGAGAAGTTTAAAATTTTAACGCCGTCTTTCATTTTGGCAATCGTATCGCCGTTAATCATTCCCCTAGTGGAATCGTTTAGCGGAACGTGGAAAGTTATATAATCGCTGTTAGCGTAAAGTTCGTCCATAGATACGACTTCGCCGTCGTCGAAAGAAGTTACGAACGGGTCGTATCCGATAACGTTCATACCGAGCGCTTTTGCACTTTGAGCAACCTTTTTACCGATTGCACCCAATCCGAACACGCCGAGCGTTTTTCCTACAATTTCGCACCCGCCGAAAGCTTTTTTGCCTTTTTCAACTTGCTCTGCAACGGTTTTTTCGCCATCCGTTAAGCCGTTTGCCCAAGCAATACCTTCGGAAATAGAACGGCTTGACAAAAACAAAGCCGATAACACCAATTCTTTTACGGCATTAGCGTTTGCTCCGGGCGTATTGAAAACGACTACGCCTTTTTCACCGTATTCGTCGCAAGGAATATTGTTGGTTCCCGCACCCGCTCTTCCTACGCATTTTACGCTTGCGGGAAGTTCGTATCCGTGCATTTTGAAGCTACGCAAAATAATAGCTTCGGGATTTTCGCTTTTTTCTACCATTTGGTATTTGTCCTTAAAAACGGTGTTTACCAAAGGACTTATTTCATTCAATTTTATAATATCTTTCATTTTTTTCTCCGTTAAGCGTTTTCTTTTTCGAATTTCGCCATAAGTTCTATAAGCTTGTCCACGCCTTCTTCGGGCATAGCGTTGTAAATACTGGCTCTCATTCCGCCGACAAGTCTGTGTCCTTTTATCGAACAGAACCCGTTTTCACCCGCTTCTTTAATAAACTTAGCGTCCATATCGGCGTCTCCGGTAACGAAAGTTACGTTCATTATAGAACGGTCTTCTTTGTTTACGGTGTTTTTGAAGAGTTTAGAATTATCTATAAAGTCGTAAAGCTTTTTAGCTTTTCTTTCGTTGATAACTTCCATAGCCTCTACTCCACCTAACGCTTTAAGTCTACGGAACACGAGCATAGCCATGTAAATCGGGAAACAAGGAGGCGTATTATACAAACTTCCGTTGCTTGCCTGAGTACTCCATTTTAACATAGTGGGTACGTTTTTCATAACGAGCGACGCATCGTCAACCAAGGATTTTTTAGCTATAACTATCGTAACGCCTGCGGGCGCAATGTTTTTTTGTGCGCCTGCGTATATTACGCCGAATTTACTTACGTCAATTTTTCTCGATAAAATATCGCTCGACATATCCGCAACGAGCGGAATACTTACTTCGGGGAACTTAGTGTATCTCGTTCCAAAAATAGTGTTGTTAGAAGTGATATGTAAAAACGCAGAGTCCTCTCTAACGTCGAATTCCTTAGGAATGTAAGTGTAAACGTCAGCTTTTGAAGAACAAGCGATATGCGCGTCTATTCCGACCGCAACGCCTTCTTGGTAAGCTTTATTTGCAAAATTACCAGTAACGGCGTAATCCGCTTTTGCGGTTTTTCCGCAAAGGTTTAACGGAACGGCGGCAAACTGCTGACTTGCACCTCCTTGAACGAACAAAACGTAATAATCGTCGGGAATCCCCATAAGTTCTCTAAGTAAACTTTCCGCTTCTTGAATAACTTTTTCAAACGTTTTCGTTCTATGACTCATTTCGGTTATACTCATACCCGAATTGTCGTAATTAAGCAAATCTCTTTGCGCTTCTTCCAATACTTCCAACGGAAGCATAGAAGGTCCTGCCGAAAAATTATAAACTCTTTTCATAAAAAACCCTCCTAACCTCACGGTTATTTACACATAATTTTAAACCCATAAAGTATAACACAAAAAAACAGCAAAATAAAGTGTTTTCCGAAATTTACCCTAAAAAAGTTTTTTTTATTCGAAAATATCTGCGATTTTTTTTACTTTATCGGCTTAGGTGCCAAATAGGAATATAAGTTACATTCAAGCTTCCCGTTGTAAAGTTTACGCTTTTTACACTTCTTACCGAATAAATTTTCAAAGTCGGTTACCGACGATAAAACGAACGCAGACCAATCGGGAAGACTATCGAACATTCTCCCGAACGCTTTATAGCAAGAAACTATCTGCTTTCTCGTCATAATTCTTTCGCCGTACGGAGGATTAGTAATAATAACGCCTCTCGTTGCTTTACTGCTAAAATCTCGCATATCGCCGACTTTAAACTCGATATATTGACTTACCCCCGCCTTTTTGGCGTGATATTTAGCAAGTTTTATAGCTTCCGCATCTATATCGTATCCGTAAACTTTTAGGTTTGGAACAACCAAAATTTCAGATAACGCCTTTTCTTTTTCTTTATCGAAAATCGACTTATCAAAACAATCCCAATGCAAAAAATCGAAATCTCTGTTTCCGCCCGCAGGAATCTTTAAAGCGTGTCTTACCGCCTCAATAAGAATAGTTCCGCTTCCGCAAAAAGGGTCGCACAACGGTCTACCGATTTTCCACACCGACAAACACACCATAGCCGTTGCAAGCGTTTCTTTTAAAGGCGCTTCGCCTACGAGCGTACGGTACCCCCTTTTGTGCAACGACTGTCCTGAAGTGTTAAGAAGTACGCTTACCACGTCTTTATAAACGGCTATTTCTATTTTGTATTCGTTACCGCCTTCTTCGAGCTTGGTTTTGTAAACTCTTTCGAGACGAGTACATATCGCCTTTTTGGCAACGCTTTGAATTGCCGAAAGAGCAAATAATTTGCTTGAAACACTTTTGGCAAGAACTATAATTTTTGCGTTTTTATCTAAAAATTTTTCATACTCGATTTTAACAAGACCATCGAATAAATCGTCAAAGTTTTCACATTTGAACTCAGCTAATTCTATTTCTACTTTTCCTGCCGTTTCAAGTTTTAAATTCAATTTGGCAACGTCATGAAAATCTCCGTCGAAAGTTCCTCTTCCGTTAATAAACGAGACTTCTCCGTAACCCATATCGAATAATTCTCTTTTCGTTATTGCCTCTACACCCGAGGCGCTACTAACACATATTTTAATATTAAAAAGCATGTTCTATCACGTTTACGCCGTTCGGCGTTACTTCTATCACTATAAAATCGACTTCGCAGTCTAAATCGTTTTTTTGTAAATAATTTTCCGCAAAGTTACGATACCTTTTTTGTTTGTCATACCCCACCGCTTCCGACGGTGAACCGTATAAATCGCTAGTTCTGGTTTTTACTTCGCAAAAGGCAAGTATATCGCCTTTTTTTGCAAGAACGTCAATTTCGGCATACGCATTTTTTAAGTTTTTACATAAAATTTTATAACCTTGTTTCTTTAAAGTTTTAACGGCTAACCGTTCTCCTTTCCGTCCCAAAAGTTTTTTATAAAGGTTCTTCTGTGTATCGGACACGCTCCTATCTCCTTTATTGCAGTGATATGTTCTTTTGTTCCGTAACCTGCGTTTTTAGCGAATTTATATTCGGGATATTTTTCATCATAACTAGCCATAAGCCTATCCCTATATACCTTGGCAAGAATCGAAGCGCACCCAACCGTGTAGGAAAGGGCGTCCCCTTTTATTACGTTTAATTGCGGTATATCGATTTCGAGTTTAACTGCGTCTATTAACAGTACGTCGGGTTTTATGGATAACGAATTTACCGAATTTAACATACATTTTTTCGTTGCGTTTAAAATATTTATTTCGTCTATTTCCTTTTCTGAAATTTCGGAAATAGAATATGCAACGGAATTTTCTATTATCTCATCGTATAATTTTTCACGTTTTTTCGCGGATAGCTTTTTGGAATCGTCCACACCTTCGACAAGACGCTCTAAATCCATTATAACGGCACACGTAACTACGGGACCCGCCAAAGGTCCTCTACCCACTTCGTCTATTCCGCAAACGTATTTATAACCTTTTTCCAAACATTGTTTTTCGTAAAACAATTTATCTATTTTTTCTTTATTTTCTTGATTTTTTTTCATATCAAAATTTTACTCTAAACAAATTTTACCTATTCTGCCTTTTCTAAAATCGTCTATCACACAAGAAGCACATCTCTCGTAATCGTACTGTCCTCCACGAGAAAGAAATCCTCTTTTTTGGCAAATTTCTTCGTAAATTTCCAGCGGTTGCAACTCAACGTTAACCTTATATTTTTCGGATAATTTTTCGGGGCAAATTTCCTTTAAAAACCTAATAAGCTCCAAGCAAATTTCCTCTTTGTCCAAAATATCGTCGTTTATGCAACCGATATACGCTAATTTTTTGGCTATCTCTTGATTTTCAAACGACGGAGGCATAGTTCCCGGTGTATCCATCAGCTCTAATCCGTTTATTTTAAGCCATTGCGTCCTTTTTGTAACGCCTGCCTTATCGCCCGTATTAGCTCTTTTTTGACCGCACAAACTATTTATCAACGTAGATTTACCCGTATTAGGAACGCCTATCACCATAATTCTTAAAGGTCTGTTACCTTTCAATTTATTTCTTTCTATTTTATCGGCAAGCTTTTCCTTTAATAGTCCGAAAACCGAACTTACCGCTTTTTTATCCGTACCGACGATAAATTTAGCCGTCATATTTTTTTCCTTAAATAAAGCAAAAATACGGTTTTCGTCAGCCTTTTCTATGAGGTCTAATTTATTTACCGCATATACTATCGGCTTTGTTTCGAAAACGGAATTTAATTTAAAATTGATACAAGAAAACGGAGCCCTTGCGTCCAAAACGTAAATAACTCCGTCAATCAATTTAGCGTTTTCAGTTATTTCTCTCATCGTTTTGGACATATGCCCGGGAAACCACTGAATTATTTTCATATCGCACCTTTTAAGATTTTTTTTCGAGCAAATCGGGTCTTAATTTTTTAGTTATTTCCAAAGCCTTTTCGTATCTCCACTTGTCGACTTCTGCATGATTGCCCGAAATTAAAACGTCGGGAACCTTTAACCCTTTAAACTCTTGCGGTCTGGTATATTGCGGATATTCGAGCAGTCCCTGAGAAAAACTCTCTTGATTTAGTGACTCGCTGTTTATTACCCCGTCGACGTACCTTGCAACCGCATCGACTACGACCATTGCGGGCAATTCTCCGCCCGTTAAAACATAGTCGCCTATCGAAATTTCGCCGTCGAAATACAAGTCTAAAACCCTTTGGTCGACACCCTCGTAATGTCCGCACAAAATTAAAATTCTTTCCTTTGAGGCAAGTTCTTTAACCATATCTTGCGTTAAAGTTTTCCCTTTCGGAGAAGCGTAATATCTAACCGCCTCGTGAAGAGGGTCTATCGCCTCCACGCAAGAAGCAATAGGTTGTGGCGTCATAACCATTCCCGCACCTCCGCCGAAAGGCGAATCGTCGCACTTGTTATGTTTATCGAGCGTATAATCCCTTATATCGGTAACGACTATTTCTATCGCTCCCTTTTCTCTTGCCCTACCGATTATACTCGTTTCTAGCGGAGCGAACATTTCCGGAAAAAGCGTGAGAATATCAATTCTCATAAAGTATTACCTCTTTCAACTTTTCACCGTCAACGGTTATTTTTTTGTTTTTTATATCAAAAACGGGGTTAAGCTGTTTTATGAAAGGAAAGGATGCTCTTTTTCCATTGTTTTCAACGTAATAAATATCCGTTTTACCCGTGGTAATATCTTTTATTTCACCAATCACTTCGCCTTCTTCAGTTAACACTACGCAACCTAAAACGTCAACTACGAAAAAACTGTCATCCTCTTTTAAAATTTCGTCCCTTAACACATATAAATCTTTATTTCTTAAAGTTTCCGCTTCGTTGCGGTCGGCAATGCCCTTTAAAGCCATGAAAAGTTCGTCTCCGTTCGAACGAATATTTAAAACCCTATATTCTCTGCCGTCTATATAAACGTTGCGAACTTTTGATAAAGAATACGCAGAATCGGAATAAAATTTGATTTTTACCTCGCCTTTTATTCCTTGCGGTTTCGTGATAGTACCTATTAAAAGTTTATCTTCCATTATTAAAGCTGTTCGCCCTTTTCTTTTATTTCTATATTATATTTGAGCTTGCTTTCGGACGCTTTGGTTTTAACCAGCGTTCTTAAAGCTTTTGCAATCTTTCCCTGTCTGCCGATAACTTTTCCCATATCGCTGTCAGCTAAAACGATAGTGACGTTGACGACCTTTTCTTCGGGTTTTTCATCGACGATATACTCTATCTCGTCTTTTTTTTCGGCAAACTGTTCTACGATATACTTAATCATATCAAGCATAGCGATTTCTCCTTTTTATTGAATTTAATCCGTCCAAAGTAACGTTATAGACGACGTAAAGCCGTCTATAAACCGTTTAAAGCCTTTTACTTCTTGGATTTTTTAGGATTGGTCTTAGAAGGCGAAAGTTTCGCGCTCTTTTCGATAACGCCTGCGTTTAAAAGTAAGCTTCTTACCGTTTCGGTGGGTTGAACACCTTTAGCGAGCCAAGCTTTAGCTTTTTCAGCGTCGATAACCACTTCTGCAGGAGAAGTAAGGGGGTTATAATGACCGATTTTGTCAATATAAGCTCCGTCTCTTGCCTTTTCGGCGTCAACTACTACGATACGATAGAAAGGACTCTTTTTGTCGCCCATTCTGGTCAATCTCATTTTTACCATTTTGTATTTTCCTCCAAAATTTTGTTTTTATTTAAAATGGAAAACGTTTAAATTTTCCGTTTTTCATTTGTTTCATCATTTGCTTCGACTGTTCGAACTGTTTCAACAGCTGATTTACTTCTTGAATAGTCGTTCCGCTACCTTTAACTATTCTCATTTTTCTCGAATAATTAAGTATTTGCGGATTTTCTCTTTCCTTTTTCGTCATAGAAAGAATAATAGCTTTCGTACGCTTTATTTTTTCTTCGTTTACGGCGTTTTCGTCTATTTTGACGTTTTTACCCTTGGGCATCATATTTTGCGGAAGCATTGACATTAAACTTCCCACACCGCCCATTTTTTGAACCGTTTCGAACTGCTCTAAATAATCGGATAAAGTAAAGGAATTCTCCCTCAACTTCTTTTCCATTTTTTTTGCTTGTTCTTCCGTAACGCTCTCTTGCGCCTTTTCTATAAGCGTTAAAACGTCGCCCATGCCGAGAATTCTGTTCGCCATTCTGTCGGGATAAAAAGGCTCCAAGTCGGCAAGTTTTTCCCCTACGGAACAGTATTTTATAGGTTTCCCCGTAACCGCTTTTACAGACAGACAAGCTCCGCCTCTCGTGTCGCCGTCAAGTTTGGAAAGCACTACGCCCGTAATTTCAAGACGCTCGTTAAAGGTTTTGGCAACTTCTACCGCAACTTGTCCTATCATAGCGTCGATAGTCAAAAGTATTTCGTGCGGAGATACTGCCTCTACGATTTTTTCAAGCTCTTTCATAAGCTCTTCGTCTATCTGAAGTCTCCCTGCGGTATCTATTATTACCGTATCGTAACCGTATTTTTTAGCGTGTTCCACGCCCTTTTCGGCAATTTTTACGGGATTTGCGTTACCCATTTCAAACACGTCGCACTCAGCGTTTTTCGCTACGATTTTTAATTGATTTATAGCGGCGGGACGGTACACGTCGCACGCCACGAGTAAAGGTTTTTTACCCTGTTTTTTTAGCGATAATCCGAGCTTCCCGCAAAGAGTAGTCTTTCCCGCGCCTTGCAAACCGCACATCATAATAACGGTCGGAGGTGCGTCCGCTACGATTAGTTTGGAATTCGTAGAACCCATTAACGCAATAAGTTCTTCGTTTACGATTTTTATAACTTGTTGGGCGGGACTTAAACTCTTTAAAATTTCTTGTCCGACGGCTTTTTCGCTTACTTTGGATATAAAATCTTTTGCAACGAACAAGTTTACGTCAGCCTCTAAAAGAGCTATTCGTATTTCCCTCATCGCCTGCTTTATTTCAGCCTCGGTGAGCTTACCCCTTTTGGTAAGTTTGGAAAAAATGTTTTTCAATTTTTCGCCAAGTGAAGAAAATATCGCCATTTACTCCCCCAAAATTTCGTTTATTCTTTTCTTTAATTCTTCCGCCGAACAATTTAACGACAACGCTTCGGCTATTTCTTGTCGCATTTTTGCGATTTTTAATTCTTTTTCGTACTTCAAAAGGTGTTTTTTAGCATTTTCGATATTATCTAAACACGCCGAACGAGATATGCCTTTCATTTCCGCTATCTCGGCAAGCGATAAATCGCAAGAAAAATACAATTCGACTATCTCTCTCTGTTTTTCGGTTAAAAGCCGACCGTATATTTGATTGAGTCGGTCAAAACTTAAATCTTTATCCATAATCACCTGTCAAGTAATTCTACTTAACACCGATATTATATTACTTAAACACGCCGTTGTCAACCTTTTATCGGCTATTTTTTCGTTTTTTTAACGTAACAAAGTTCTTTTAACGCCTTAAAACTCTTTTTCGGGTGAAATATAAACATATTAAAACGGTGAATCCAACACATAAATAGCGGATAACGGCGTTTTTTACAAAAAGGATAAATCGCATAACAAGCGTCTTTGCTTATAAAAAACCTTGAAAAGGCATAACTTATCCGTGAAGTTTTTTTACCACGTCTTTCTTTTGCCTTGATTTTTTTATCGGTTAAAAATTCCCTACTTCCGTGATTGCCCGCTTTAAAAACGCTTTCCGCAAGTTTTTTGGTATTTTCGTCGCCCGTTTCTCCTTTAAACCATACTTTCACCAAACGCATTATATCGTCGTCTGTTTTTCCTAGCTTAGCGTCGTCCAAAAGTATGCCTATATACTCATAGTCCACGTTTTTTAAGGCGTTTTGTAAAACGAAAATATCCATTATTCTTCTTATCCCCGCCCCGTCGGATAAAAAATGTTTATAACAATGAAGAAGATTAAATAAGTACAAAAGCGTATCGTTCGGGAAATACGTTACGCCGTCCGTCGTATAAGCTTTTTCAAACGGACGAGATAAAACGGAAGAACATTTTACGCCGTTTTGAAAAGTTCTCGTCGAATAAAAAAAATCGGTATGTATTTCAAGGACGTTTATTCCGTCGGTAAAAGCAATTTCTTCGTTGTTTTCATCGGTTATCGTAAATCCCTCGCCGAGCAGAAGTTCTTTACATACCTGCAATTTTTCTCTTTCGACTATCACGTCCGTATCGGACATCATTCTCAAATCCGAAGAAGGATAATAGCGTTTTACGGCGCTACCTTGCACCTCTAAATGCTTTATTCCGTTTTTTAAGAATAAATCTTTTAAAAAGGTAACCAACGCCTCTTGCTCGGCGTCACGCTTAATCGCAAGAAAATACGTTTTTTCCCATTTTTTATACAACTCGTCGTCGGGTTTTTCCCTTAACTTACGAACGCTTAAAAAAATCACGTTGGCAACTTCGTGCAAAACCGCAGTTTCGTATATTTTTTCAAAAGACGCCCCTTCGGGCTTTTCGGGAGGAATTTCACCGATTAAAGCACATTTAAGTAGCGTTATTAAGTATTCCTCGTTTAAAAACTTATTCATCTTCAAGCAAATTTTCCTTTTTTAAAACGTCGACGAAATAGTTTACCGAAACAAGCGCTTTTTCTACCGTTACGTCGTATTTTCGGTTTAAAAATTCGGCGGTTTGCTCAACCGTTTTTTCGCTTGCAACGCAATCCCAAATATCCGAACCCGTTTGATTTAAGCGAATTATCACCCTTTTGTCCTTATTCGCTTTTCCCGTAGGAACGACCACGAAATCTTGCAAAATCTTTCTTTTGATAAAACCCTTTTTAATCCTCATAATTTTCTCCCGTCAACTTATTAAAAGCCGTTATAAAAGCTTGTTTTTCCATATTACATTCTAGCTGAAAAAACGGTATATAGACCAACTTTTCCAAAAAAGAAAGCGTTTTTTGAGTGGCAACTTCATTTTCGGGCAAGTACAGTCTGTTAACCAGTTCCTTTAAAGCTTGCTCGGGCGTTAAGGCGGTAATTTTGTTTTCGTTTGCCCGTTTTATCACGCAAAACGCTTTAAGTTTAGCGTTGCCTTTATTGCCGTAACCCTCTTTCCCTCTCCAAGGCGTATCGTAAAAGTACGTTAAATCACCCTCGACGTTTAACACGGGCTTGTCCCCGTTTATTATTTCCGCTTTTGCTCCCAAATATTTTTTCCATAAATTTATATGCGTAGTCTTTCCCACTCCGCTAGACGCAAGAAAGATTATTCCGTCGTCCTTGTATTTTATCCCCGCGCCGTGCAGTAAAAACCTATCTGTTAAAGGAAGTTTTTCGGCAACCGATTTAAAAACCGAAAGCATTTCGCAATAATCCCTACTTCCCTCGCCAAGATTAAAAAACTCGTTAACCTCCTTTTCGCTCGAACACACGGTAATTTCGGGCGAACGCTCAACGATAAAATTTTTGCAATACTCTTTAATTTTTGCGCTATTACAGTTTATCTCTATCGGGATACCTGCCACTTCAATCGTAAAACTATAATTCATATCATTTCTATTATACCATACTTTTTTGTGTTTTTTTTCGTTATTACCAAAAAAAACGAATTTTTTTAAAAAAAATTTTATTTACCGTTTTTTTACGTTGCAATATTTAATTGTATTGAAAAAAACGGCGTTTTGAGTTACAATATTTAAGCGAAATTTAAGCGAACGCTTTTAAACTATGAAAATAGGAGAAAAATGTTATGAGAATTCTTATTGCCGAAGACGACGCGCATCTTTTAAAATCTTTACTTTACGTTTTTAAGTCCGACAAGTACGAAGTAGACGGGGTTTCGGACGGAATAACGGCGTACGATTACGCCTCCACGGGCGAATACGACGGACTTGTTTTCGATATAATGATGCCCGGAATGGACGGAATAACCGTACTTAAAAAATTGAGAAAAAACGGCATAAATACCCCCGCATTGTTTCTTACGGCAAAAACGGAAATTTCAGACAGAGTCGAGGGATTGGACGCAGGCGCCGACGACTATATTTCTAAACCCTTTTCCACGCAAGAACTTCTCGCTCGCGTTAGAGCAATGCTTAGAAGAAAGGATAATTTCGTACCCGAAATTATGGAGTTTAACGGTTTAAAACTCAATAAATCCACTTATGAGCTTTCTTACGAGGACAAAACCGTATCGCTTGGCGGAAAAGAATTGCAAATTACGGAAGTGTTGTTTGCAAGAAAAGGAAACATAGTAACCATAGAACAGTTGATTACTCATATTTGGGGTTGGGACACCGATATAGACACTAGCGTTATATGGGTTCATATCTCAAATTTAAGAAAAAAAATGGAAAGCATAAATTCTCCCGTAACCGTTAAGTTTATAAGAAACGCAGGTTACGTTTTGGAGAAAATAAAATGATAGAAAAGCTAAAAAGGAAGTTTATAGTAACCTCGATAGCCTCTATTTTTGCGATAATCGGGCTGATTTACGTAATCCTTACCTACTCTAACACACACAATACTAATAAAACTTTAGACGAACTTACCGACAGCATATCTTCAAACGGCGGACTATTCCCCGAAAAAATGAATTCGATGTCATTTTCGGAAGAATCGAAAAACGGGTTGAGATTTTTTATAGTTAAATACGACGCAACACAAAACGCGTATTTTGTAGACGATTTCACCCATATTTCTTCGGTAAAAACTACGGAAGAAGCGGAAAAATATGCAAAAAAAGCTTTTTCACGCCCCAAAAATCGTGGTTGGATAGGAAATTACAGATATAAAGTGTATACGGAAGAGATTAACGGCAATAAATTAAAATGCGTAGTTTTGTTAGACGGTAGCGTAAACAAAGAAACGCTAAGAATGATTAACGTAAACATAGGAACGGTTATTTTTTCAAGCGGGCTTGCAATATCGCTTATTTTAAGTATCGTTTCCGACAAGTTATTAAACCCTATTGCGGAAAGCTACAACAAACAAAAGCAATTCGTAACGGACGTAAACCACGAACTTAAAACTCCGTTAACGCTCATAAACACGAATTTAGAAATAATAGAATCGGAAATAGGTAAAAACGAATGGCTTGACGACGTAAAAAAAGAAAGCGCAAGAATGACGGAACTCGTTAATCAACTCGTTTCTTTATGTCGTATGGACGAAGTTCCGAAAATGCAGTTTTCTACTTTTTGTTTAAGTACTTTATTAAGCGACGCAGTTGCCGAATATAAAACGCTTGGAAAAGGACTGACTTTTACAACCGAAATAGAAGAAAACGTAAACTACGTCGGCGACGAAGCCTCTATTACCCAACTTATAGGAATAATGCTTGACAACGCAATAAAATATTGCGACGAATACGGCGAAATATTTATAAAACTTTATTGTCGCCATCACCCCGTAATTACGTTTGAAAACACCTATAAAGACGTTGACAACGTTGACGTAACGAGATTATTCGACAGATTTTACAGAGCCGATAAATCCCGTACCGCAAAAGGAAGTTTCGGAATAGGTTTATCGCTTGCGAAAAATATAACCGCAACGCATAACGGAGATATAGTTTGCTACAAGAAAAACGACTCTATCGGATTTAAAATCACTTTAAAAAAATAATTTTTTTAGTTGAGTTTTAGTAAGACGGTTTACAATAAAGACGTTAAAAGTAAATTTCTTTATTTTTTAACTACCTCATATTAAGAATAGATTATTCGTTTAATTTTTATTCTTACAACCTCCTTAAAAAGACGAACCTTCGAGTTCGTCTTTATTTTTTTATATAAAAAAATAAAATTCTTTAGTTTGAATTTAGTTTGGAGTGATATTATACAAGCAAGAAGAACTTAGTTCATCTTCTTATTTTTTTCCTTTTGTTGTCGCACTCTGCAAAGAGTGCGATATTTTTTTCATTTATTTACATATATTTTAAAAGTGTTTTTATAAAAACTTGATTTTTTTGTAAAAATATGGTAAATTTATACTTGCGATACAACTGATAAAACGTCACTGCAAAAGTACGCCTTGGGTGAAAGCGTATCTTTTCGCAAATACGTAAAAAAACACTTTTGTTGTGAGATTTTATCGTTAATTGTATCGCAAACAAGCGGAAACTACGTTTTTATCATACCATCTCGTTTGAGATGGTATTTTTTTACGGAAAAATTTATCGTTGTTTTTTAACAACTAATTAAAAACACTTGTATTATCTTTAAAAAAATGATAATATAATATTGCGATACAATTTAAAAACGATAAAATTTCGTGACGGAAATTATAAGTTTTTTTAAACAACGAGATAAACCCGATAAGGTTTTATCTTTTTGTTTTATAGTTTTTTCACGATTTTCTTTCGTTAAAACAAAAAAAAGTATCGCTTTCGGAATTTACCAAAAGCGATTTTTTTTAATAAACAAGGAGAATGAAAGTTATGAAAAAATTTTTACTCTTAACGTTAACCGTAATATTTATTACGGCAAGCGCAACGTTGTTTGCCTCTTGTAAAGAAGAGAAAAAACACGTACACACGCTTAATTTCGTTAGCGAGGTCGACGCCACTTGCACAAGCGACGGTAACGTAGCATATTACCATTGCTCGGAATGCGGTAAAAACTATTCCGACGAAAAAGCTAACAACGAAATTAGTAACGTAGTAATTAAATCTAGCGGACATACACTAGGAATCTACACAAACGAAGTCCCCGCCAATTGCGAAGAAACGGGCGTAAAAGGTCACTATCATTGTCCCAAGTGTCAAAAAGATTTCGACATCGACGAAAACGAAATTGACGACTTAACTATACCCGAAAACGGTCACAACTACGGAACTTGGATAGAAGAAGTTCCCGCAGAATGTGAGACATCGGGCGTTAAAGGTCATTACCATTGCTCCGACTGTCAAAAGGATTTCGATATTGACAAAAACGAAATTGACGACTTAA
>CAZRMT010000005.1:0-19983 GCA_964601265.1 uncultured Christensenella sp. | reverse complement strand
TGCTCCGACTGTCAAAAGGATTTCGATATTGACAAAAACGAAATTGACGACTTAACCATACCCGAAAAAGGTCACAACTACGGAACTTGGATTGACGAAACTCCCGCAGAATGTGAGGGAACGGGAATAAAAGGTCACTATCACTGCTCCGACTGTCAAAAGGACTTTGATTTTGACAAAAATGAAATTGACGACTTAATTATACCCGAAAACGGTCATAGCTACGGAACTTGGATAGAAGAAGTTCCCGCAGAATGTGAGGCAACGGGTGTTAAAGGTCACTATCACTGCTCCGATTGCCAAAAGGATTTCGATATTGACAAAAATGAAATAAACGACTTAACCATACCCGAAAACGGTCATAGCTACGGAACTTGGATAAATGAAGTTCCCAAAACCTGTACTGAAGACGGTGTTAAAGGTCACTATCATTGTTCCGACTGTCAAAAGAATTTCGACGCCGATAAAAACGAGATTAATGACTTAACTATCCCAACCACGGGACACAACTACGGAACTTGGATGAACGAAATTCCCGCTAAATGTGAGGCAACCGGCGTTAAAGGTCATTACCACTGCTCCGATTGTCAAAAGAATTTCGATATTGACAAAAACGAAATAGACGATTTAACTATACCCGAAAAAGGTCACGAGTACGGAACTTGGACAGAAGAAATTTCCAAAACCTGCACCACGGACGGGGTAAAAGGTTACTATCACTGCTCTAACTGTCAAAAATATTTCGATATAGACAAAAAAGAAATCGAAGATTTAACCATAAAAGCAAGTCACGATTTCGTTGAGGGCGTTTGCCAAGATTGCGGTCAACCCGTTTACAGCGAAGGTTTAGCGTTCACGTTACAAGACGACGACACGTACGCAGTAAGCAAGGGAACTTTTAACGAAGCCACTTTAATAATTCCTTCGACCTATAACGGCAAAAACGTAACTCTTATTTCGGAAGACGCTTTTAAAGATTGCGACTTTATAACTTCAGCCACAATAGGCAGTAACGTTAGCATAATAGGACAGCAGGCTTTTTATAATTGTTCGTCTTTGGAAACAATTTATATTAGTAAGAGTGTAAAAACATTTAGAAACAACGTATTTTTAGACTGTTCGAGTTTAAAAGTATATTACGACGGAAGCATTGACGAATGGACGACTATAAGCTTTTTCAACGAATACTCTAACCCGATTAGAAACGGCAAATTATACATAAGCGAAGAATTAGTTAAAAAGGTCGAAATATCGTCCAAGTATATTAGTAGTAATGCTTTTTATAAATATACGGAATTGACTGAAGTTACCATAACCGACGAAGTGGGCGCTATTTTAAGTTACGTATTCTTCGGCTGTACGTCGCTTACAAAAGTTACGATTGAAAACGGCGTCGGACAAATATCGGAAAAAGCTTTTGCCGATTGTACGTCGTTAACGTCGATAACCGTTCCTACGAGCGTTACGAATATTTCGCAAGGCGTGTTTGCGGGTTGTTCTTCGCTAGAAGAAATTACTCTTCCTTTCGTCGGACATAAATCGAATATAGCCTCCGACGAAAAATACATCTATCCTTTCGGATACGTTTTCGGCACCACTTCTTATAGTGGCGGAGTTCAAACAAAACAGCCTTACTATGACTACTATAAAACGGATACACACAAATACGATATCACAACGTGCGATTATTATTACGTTCCCGCCACTTTAAAAAGAGTTACCATAACCGGCGGAGAAATTCCTTTAGGCGCATTTTATAATTGCACGTACGTTACCGATATAGTTTTACCCGACGGTTTAACCGATATTAGCGATTACGCTTTCTGCTATTGCAGGTCGCTTGACAATATAATTATTCCCGATAACGTTTCCGCCGTCGGACAGTATGCTTTTGCGGATTGCCATTCTTTAACAAAGATAAACGTACCCGATAAGGTTACCTCTATTAGCGAATATACTTTCTCGAAATGTTACAAATTAAATAACGTAAGTATTCCCGCAAACGTAACCTCTATAGGAAGCTGTGCCTTTGAAAAGTGCTATTCGTTAGAGCAAATAACTCTTTCGACCAAATTGAAGACTATAGGAAACGCATCTTTTTCAAATTGTACTTCGCTTATTTCCGTAACTATTCCCGAAAACGTAACGAGTATATCGGGGCAAGCTTTTTCCGGTTGCGAAAAAATAGTAGAAGTGATAAATAAGAGTTCGTTAACCGTTTCCGAATCCGAAACCCTCGGCTGTCTAACAAACTATGCGCTTTATATACATAACGGCAGTACTAAAATCGTAGATTATAAAGATTTCAAATTTATAACTTACGACGGCGTAAATTATTTGATGGCCTATAGCGGAAACGAAACCGAAATTACTTTACCCGACGACTACAACGGAGAAAAGTATCAAGTTTATAAGTACGCTTTTAATTGTAAAACGAAATTAACCAAAGTTACTATTCCCGATAGTATTTCTTTAATAGATAAATACGCATTCTCAAATTGTAGCTCGCTTAAATATAACGAATACGACGGAGTTTATTATTTAGGTAACGACAACAACCCGTATTTATGGTTAATTTACATGCCGAACGGATTATCGTCTTGCACGGTCAATCCCAAAACTAAATACGTGATTAGCTACGCTTTTAACAATAACCCGACCTTAACTAAAATCACAATTCCCGAAAGCGTTATTTATATCGGATTTAGAGCTTTTGACGGTTGTTCTTCTTTGGAAGAAATCACTATTCCGTTTGTAGGAGAAAAAGCCGGAAAAACTTCTAGCGATACATATCAATATCCCTTAGGATTTATCTTCAGCGATTATTTGTATGGCGGAACAAAGACCGAACAAAACTATTACGGCAATTCCACTAACAAAACTACTTCTCTCGTTTCTTATTTACCCTCTACTTTGAAGAAAGTAACGGTAACGGGCGGTTACGTGCCTTACGGAGCGTTCTATAATTGCGAGAATATTACCACTATCGTTTTAAATAATAGCGTAACGGGTATAGGCGAAAACGCTATTTACGGTTGTAGTTCGCTTGAATACAATTCGGACTATTACGGCAACTACTTAGGCAACGATAATAATCCTTATTTGTTGTTGGTTAAAGTTAAGAACACTTCTTATAAGTCTTACACAATCAGTACCAAAACAAAATATATTTATCAAGAAGCATTTAAAGGTTGCAGTAAATTAACTTCTATAACGGTTCCCGACAGCGTTGTAAGTATCGGCATTAACGCATTTGCGGGGTGCTCTGCTCTTACCGAAATGACTATTCCGTTTATCGGAGCAGAAGCGAATAAGACTTCTACGGACACCTATCAATATCCGTTCGGG
Organism: uncultured Christensenella sp.; assembly: GCA_964601265.1. GTDB lineage: Bacteria > Bacillota > Clostridia > Christensenellales > Borkfalkiaceae > UBA4675. The sequence continues at coordinate 16,635 of CAZRMT010000005.1, read as the reverse complement.
TATCTTTTCGGCACTTCTCCCTACTTAGGCGGTACAAGTCAAGCAACAAACGGAGTAGCAACCGAACAATGTTATTACGGCGGTGATACTACTAAAACGACTTCCTCTACTTACTACGTTCCTAACGACTTGACAAAAGTTACGGTAACGGGCGGAAATATTCTCTACGGAGCGTTTTATAATTGCGCTAAGATTACCACAGTAGTTTTACCCGACAACTTAAACGGTATAGGTGGTTATGCTTTTTATAATTGCTCAAAACTATCTTCTATCGAAATTCCCGACAGCGTAACCGAAATAGGAAGTTTAGCTTTCTATAAGTGTTCGGCGTTAACGGAGATAACAGTCCCCGAAAAAGTTACGACTATTAACAGCGCTTTCGGATACTGCTCTCAATTAGTTACTATAACTATCCCCGAAAGTATTACGTCTTTTGGTAGCAATGATTTTTATCAGTGCAAATCACTTAAAAACATATACTATACGGGAGAGCTCGATTCTTGGACTCAAATTAGCGGTTTAAACAATTTATTGGTTTGGGGCGACACTTGTAAAAATCTGTATATTAACGGTTCGTTACTAACCGAAGTCGTTATATCCAAGAATACTTGCAACAATGTATTCCAGTATACAGGAATAAAAAACGTTGTTATCTCCGACGGGGTTACGAGTATAAGCGATTACGTTTTCGTAGGTTGTTCTTTGTTAAGTTCCGTAACGATACCCGACAGCGTAACCGAAATAGGTGCGGGAGCATTCTACGGTTGTACCTCGCTTACTTCCGTTACTATCCCCGAGCACGTTACGACTATCGGCGAAGAGGCTTTCTACGGATGTAGCGGATTAACTTCGATTATCATTCCCGACAGCGTAACCGAAATAGGCGCAAACGCTTTTGCAGGTTGTTCGACTTCTATCTACAACGAATACAACAACGCTTATTATTTAGGTAACGATAACAATCCTTACAGATGGTTAATCGGAGCAAAAGACACCTCTATTGCCTCTTGCACAATCCATTCCGACACAAAGTACGTTTACCGTAACGCTTTTTATAATTGCTCTTCGCTTAGATCCATTACCGTAGGCAACAAAGTCGAAGTTATAGGCGATAACGCCTTTAAAGGTTGTACTATATTAAGTTCCGTTACTTTCGGCGACAGCATTTTAAGTATCGGTAAAAACGTATTAAGCGGTTGTTCTAATCTTATGGAAATAACCATTCCGTTCGTGGGAGACGTTGCAGGTAAAACTTCTAGCGACGCAAATCAATATCCTTTCGGATATCTTTTCGGCACTACCGCTTATACGAGCGGAGTTGCAACCAAACAGCAATATTATGAAAGTGAAACAAGTATTACTTCTTCCACTTATTACATTCCCACTTATTTAAAAAAGGTTACCGTAACGGGCGGAAGTATTCTCTACGGAGCGTTTTATAATTGCACTAAAATTACTACCGTCGTTTTGGGAGATAACGTCACCGGTTTAGGTAAGAGCGCTTTCTACGGTTGTACTTCGCTTACTTCCGTTACAATAGGCAACGGAATTACCACTATCGGCTATGAAGCTTTCCGTAATTGCAGTGCGCTTACTAGCGTTACAACGGGCAATAACGTTACTGTTATAAACTCCTATGCTTTTGCGGATTGCAGTTCGCTTGCCACTGTTACAATGAGCAATAGCGTTACCATGATAGGTATGTATGCATTCCAAAACTGCAAAAAACTTACCTCTATTACAATTCCCGAAAACGTAACTTATATCGGCTCGTACGCTTTTAGCGGTTGCACTTCGCTTACTTCCGTTACTTTTAAAAATACTAGCGGTTGGTTCGCTACTCAAACCAGTTCTGAAACGAGCGGAACAAATCTAACCGTTACTACCGCTTCAACGAACGCAACGTATCTAACCTCTACTTACAAAACTTACTACTTAAAACGCAGTTAACAAGCTGAAAAGTTATTGCAAAAACTATTTTAAGGGCGGAGAAAATCTCCGCCCTTAATTTTATAGACAAAAAAAACGCACTCTAAAAAAGTGCGTTTTTAATATGATTAAAAATTAAATATATTTTATAAGCATTTCGGCAAGTTCCGCCTTAGTAGATAAACCAACCGTTTTTTCGACCTGCCTACCGTCCTTAAACACCATTATACACGGTATACTGGCTATTTTATATTTGTATGCCAAACTTTCGTTTTCATCTACGTCAACTTTTACAAATACCGCTTTTTCTTTTAATTCTTGGGCAAGCTCGTTAAAAATCGGCGCTTGCATTCTACAAGGCGAACACCACGTAGCCCAAAAATCCACCATAACGGGTTTGCTTTCGTTTTCTATAAACTGTTCGAAATTAGCGTCAGTTAGTTCCGTAATACTCATTTCGCCCTCCTATAATTATTATGCTCGCTTTTAGTGTTTTTAGTACCCGATTTTTTTAATAAGCGTTTCACTGTCAAAACTGATTTTCTCTTGTTCTCCGCTTTCCATATCCTTTAAGGATATTTCTCCTTTTTCAAGCTCGTCGTCGCCAATCGTCGCAACAAATCTCGCCTTAATTTTATCGGCGTATTTAAACTGGGCTTTTATCCCTCTCGACATATGGTCTATTTCCGTTTTTATTCCGAATTTTCTCAACTCGTTAGCTAAAACGAAAGCCTTTTCATAAGCTGTTTCACTCATCGTAGAGATATATAGCCCGACTTTTCGCTCAGACGGAATATTTACGTTCATAGTTTCCATAAGCATTAAAACTCTTTCTATGCCCATTCCGAAACCCACGCACGGCGTAGAAGTACCGCCTAACTGCTCGACTAATCCGTCGTACCTTCCGCCTGCGCAAACGGTTCCTTGCGTGCCTAGCGCAACCGTTATAAACTCAAACACGGTTTTGGTATAATAGTCCAAACCTCTTACTATCATAGGATTAACTTCATACTTTAAACCCGCTTTATCTAAATAAGATTTCACTTTTTCAAAGTGCGAAGAACAATCGTCGCATAAATAATCGGTTATTTTAGGTGCGTTTAAAGTGTACTTTTTGCACCCGTCTTCCTTGCAATCCAACATTCTGAGCGGATTTTTTTCGTACCTCGTTTTACACGAAGGGCACATATCGTCCACGCAAGAAGCAAAATAACTCTTCAACGCCTTATTGTACTCGGCTCTACAAGTTTTGCAACCCATAGAATTTATATTGAGTTTAACCTCTAACCCGAGCGACTTTAAAACGTTGTCCGCTAAAAGCATGGTTTCTGCGTCGGCAGAGGGATTGCTCGCTCCATAAAACTCAACACCGAACTGGTGATGTTCCCTTAATCTCCCCGCTTGCGGTCTTTCATAACGAAAAACGGGCGTGATATAGTACATTTTTAAAGGCAAGGCGGTATTCGATAAACCGTTTTCTATAAAGCTTCTCGCAACGCCCGCAGTACCCTCGGGTTTTAAAGTTATACTTCTTCCGCCCTTATCCTCAAAGGTATACATTTCCTTATTAACTATATCGGTCGTTTCTCCGACGCCTCTTAAAAACAATTCCGTATGCTCGAAAACAGGCGTACGAATTTCCCTAAATCCGTAATCGTCCGCTATTTTTTTCGCGACACCCTCCACGTAATGCCATTTATACGAGTCTTGGGGAAGAACGTCTTTCGTTCCCTTTGGAATATTAACCATTTTTTCTCCTAATTAGTTTTACAATATATATTTTTTAAGATTTAAGTCCTTAACTACGCTTTGCAAGTGACCGTTAACGTAATTTTTGTCTATAACCACTTTACTCATCGGATAATTTCCGCCCGCATTGAAAGATATATCTTCTAAAAGATTTTCCATAACGGTATGCAATCTTCTTGCGCCTATATCCTCTTTAGTTTCGTTAAGCGAAACGGATACTTCAGCTATTTCTTCGATAGCGTCGGGAGTAAATTCCAAGTCGATATTGTCTACCTTTAACAAAGTGTTATATTGCTTTGTAATAGCGTTTCTCGGTTGAGTGAGAATTTTAACGAAATCTTCTTTTGTAAGACTTTCAAGTTCTACAAGTATAGGAAATCTTCCTTGAAGCTCGGGAATTAGGTCTTCCACCTTGCTTACGTGGAATGCGCCCGCCGCAATAAACAACATATAGTCGGTTTTTACGGGACCGTATTTGGTTACCACGGTAGAACCCTCGACTATCGGCAAAATATCTCTTTGCACGCCCTCTCTTGAAACGTCGGCGCCCGAGTTTTGCGAGCCTTTTCCCGCAATTTTATCTATTTCGTCGATAAAGATTATTCCCTCTTCTTCCGCTCTTTTAATGCCTTCCGCAACAACGGCTTCTTCGTCGATTAGTTTTTCGGTTTCTTCGCTTAACAAAAGCTTTCTCGCCTCTTTAACGCTTATCTTTCTTTTTTTGGTGCGTTTAGGCATTAAGTCGCCGAAAATCGAACCTAAATTTATTTCCGCTCCGCTACCGGGAACGAGTTGCATTGCCTTTGGAACGTCGGCAACGTCCGTTTCTATAACGACTTCGTCGTACCTTCCGTCTGCAACGCCTTCTAATATTTCCGAAAAATATTCTTCGTCTTTTTTATCCTTGTTTTCGTTAGGCAAAACGTTTATAACGGCTTTTGCAAGCTTTCTGTTAACCGATTTCGTTGCCTTTGAAATAACCGTTTGCGTTTGTTCCTCTTTAACAAGTCTTACGCTGGTTCCGACTAAATCTCTTACCATAGACTCGACGTCACGCCCGACGTACCCCACTTCCGTGAACTTAGTCGCTTCCACCTTAATAAACGGAGCGTTTACAAGCTTTGCAAGTCTTCTTGCGATTTCCGTTTTACCAACGCCCGTAGGTCCTTTCATTATAATGTTTTTAGGAGTAATGTCCTCTCTTTCTTCTTTTGTTAATTTACTTCTGCGGTAACGGTTTCTAAGGGCGATTGACACCGCTCTTTTTGCTTTATCTTGTCCTATTATATATTTATCTAATTCGATTACTATCTGTCTTGGCGATAACTGTTCCATATTAACCCACCTTTTCTACCGTTATATGCGAATTTGTAAAAATACAAATATCGCTAGCTATTTTTAACGCTTTTTCTGCAATGACGTCCGCAGAATAATCGGTTTCTTGATATAACGCTCTGCCTGCGGCCAATGCGTAATTTCCACCGCTTCCGATTGCGCAAACTCCGCCGTCGGGTTCGATTACTTCTCCGCTACCCGACACGATTAAAAGGCTTTCTTTATCGGCAACTATCATCATCGCCTCTAACTTTCTACCCATTTTATCGTTTCTCCAAAGTTCCGCAAGTTCCACTGCACTACGCATAAGGTTGCCGGAATACTTATTAAGCATACCCTCGAACTTTTCACTTAACGAAAAAGCGTCGCTAACGCTTCCCGCAAAGCCGATTATTACTTTATCGTTAAATATTTTTCTAACTTTAACCGCACTGTTTTTAAAAATAACGTTTTCTCCGAAAGTAACTTGTCCGTCACCTGCAATAGCCGTTATTCCGTCTTTTTTTACGGCGCATATCGTCGTCCCGCGAAATTCAATGCTCATTTATTATCTCCTTAATTTCTTTTATTTTTTCTAAAGCTCTTAGTCCGATTTGCTTTTTCTTTTCGGCTTTATCCCTTATTTTTTCTTCGAGCGGTACTATTATTCCGTAGTTTGCGTTCATCGGCTCGAATTTTTCACTCTTCGTCGTGATAAACGATTGCAACGCCCCCATAACCGTTTCAGGCGGAAATAGAATAGGTTCTTTGCCCAATAATTTTCTATCGATATTAACGGCGCAAATATATCCGCCCGCTATACTTTCGACGTATCCTTCCACTCCGCTAAGCTGTCCCGCAATAAAAGTAAACGGATAGTCTTTTAAAGACAAATCTTTATTAAGCGTTTTGGGCGCGTTTATAAAATGGTTTTTGTGCATTACCCCGTAACGCAAAAATTCGGCGTTTTTAAGGGCGGGAATAAGCGAAAACACCCTCTTTTGTTCTTTAAACAGCAAGTTCGTTTGAAACCCGACTAAATTGTACGCTTCGCCCGACAAGTTTTCTTTTCTGAGCTGAACGTTAGCGTACGGATGTTTCCCCGTATGAGGCGAAGTAAGTCCCGTCGGTTTTAACGGACCGAACCTTAAGGTTTCTTTTCCTCTCAAAGCCATAACTTCTACGGGCATACACCCCTCGAAAACGGCTGTTTTTTCAAAATCTTTAAGCTCGACTCTCTCGGCTTTTATAAGTTCCTCATAAAAGAGGTCGTACTCCTCTTTCGTCATAGGACAATTGACGTAGTCGCCCTCCCCCGGCGTTCCGTATCTATCCTCGAAAAAAGCATTCGTGTAATCTACGCTATCAGCGCTAACTATCGGAGCTACCGCATCGAAAAAATATTTCGGTTGCGAGGTGAGCGAAGAAATATAATCCATCAATTTTTCGCTTGTCAAAGGTCCACTTGCTACCACGCAAGGCACGTCTACGTTAAAACTTTCCACCTCTTGACAAATGAATTCTATATTTTCTTTTTTTAGCCTTTCTGTAACGGTTTTCGCAAATTTTTCTCTGTCTACCGCTAATGCATTTCCCGCGGGAACTGCCGTTTCGTCCGCAACGGCGATTAAAAAACTGCCCAACCCCCTTAACTCTTGCTTTAATAGTCCGCAAGCGTTAGAAAAAGGGTCGTTCCCTTTTAAAGAGTTCGAGCAAACCAGTTCTCCGAAGTTTTTATTTTTGTGAGCGGGAGTAAAATTGTCGGGTTTAAGGTCATATAGCTTGACTTTATATCCTTTTTCGGACAAGTAGTAAGCGCATTCGCACCCCGCAAGTCCCGCTCCTATTACGTTTATTTCTTTCATTTACAATCTTTATTGGAACACTTAATTTTATTGTCTTTTCCAAAGTATACAAGCGGTTTTCCGCACTTGGAGCAATTTTCGCCCGTCGGCATATCCCAGCTCATAAACTTACATTCAGGATAATTAGAACAACCGTAAAAGTCTTTTCCGCTTTTGGTCTTCATTTTCTGCGTGGGATTTTTACATATCGGGCAAATTCCCGCTTTTTCGACTAAACTCTTTGTCGCCTTACATTTCGGGCAAGACAAGTACTTGCCGAATTTACCCGTTTTTACGAGCATAATTTCTCCGCACTTTACGCATTTTTCTTCGCTCTTTTCCACGTTATCCGATTTTATATACTTACATTTCGGATAGTTGGAGCAAGCTAAAAATTTACCGTATTTTCCGTTTTTGTATACTAACGGCGAATTACATTCAGGGCAAATTTCATCTGAAAATTCAACGTTCTCCGAACGCATATTAGAACAGTCGGGATAGTTGGAACAAGCCAAATACTTGCCGTATTTTCCCATTCTTCTCACCATAAAGCCACCGCACTTTTCACACTTAACGTCGGTAATTTCGTCACCGTCACGAGAGGCTTTTACGAGTTGTTGATTAAACGGCGGATAAAAATCGCCTATCAGCTGATGCCAATCCTTTCCGCCCTCTTCTATTTCGTCGAGCTTGTCTTCCATACTTGCGGTAAAGCCTATATCCATTACGTCGGGAAAAAATTTAACGAGTAAGTCGGTCATTTCGTAAGCTATTTCGTTAGGAACAATGTTCTTGCCCTCTTTTTTCGTGTATTTTCTCTTCGATAACACGTTTAAAATAGAAGCGTAAGTAGAAGGTCTGCCTATTCCCTTATCTTCCATCGCTTTAACGAGCGTAGCGTCGGTGTACCTTACGGGCGGTTTCGTAAACTTTTGCTCGCAAGCGTAATCTTTCGCCTTTAAAATATCGCCCTCGTCGCAATCGGGAAGCAATGACGAAGTGTCCTCGTCCGCCGTAACGTTTTTATATACCACCGTATATCCGTTAAATACAGGAACTTTTCCGCTTGCACGGAAAGAATACACGTTAGAATTTACCGTAACGGTAACGTTGTTGTATTTAGCGTCCGCCATTTGAGAAGCGATAAATCTCTCGTAAATAAGTTTATACACTTGATAGTGATTTTTATCCAAAAGCTTTTTAACTTGCTCGGGAGTTTTCGATAAATCTATCGGGCGAATCGCTTCGTGTGCGTCCTGAGCGGATTTTTTAGATTTATATATATTTGGTTTTTCGGGAACGTATTCCTTGCCGTATTTTTCCGCAATATAACTTAAAGCCTTGTTTTGCGCTTCCGTAGATACCCTTGTAGAGTCCGTTCTGATATAAGTTACAAGTGCCAAATGTCCCTCGGGCGTTTCAACGCCTTCGTATAAGTGTTGGGCAATATTCATTACTTGCGGAGAAGAAAGCCCTAATTTTGCGTTAGCGTCTTGCTGAAGCGTCGACGTGGTAAAAGGCGGATACGCCCTTACGGAAGTCGTCGCCCTTTTTACTTCTTTAACGATAAAGGGATTGCTTTTTACAATGGCAAGAACGTTTTCGGCTTCTTCTTTATTGCTCGGCTTATATTTTTTTCCGTCCTTTTCGACGAGTAACGCCTTAAAGTCTATCTTTTTTCCGTCGGATAATATTGCCGAAATATTCCAATATTCTTGCGGAACGAAAGCGGTAATTTCTCTTTCTCTGTCAACAACGAGTTTAAGCGTTACCGACTGAACTCTACCCGCCGATAAACCGTCTTTAATTTTTTTACATAAAAAGGGACTTAATTTATATCCCACAAGCCTATCCATAACTCTACGCGCTTGTTGAGAATCGACTAAATTATAATTTATATCCCTAGGCGCCAAAATAGCGTTTTTAATTGCTTTTTCGCTAATTTCGTTGAATTCTATTCTAACCGATTTATCTTTTATTCCCAAAACTTCTTGTAAATGCCAACTTATCGCTTCTCCTTCACGGTCAGGGTCGGTTGCAAGGTAAATTTTGTCTGCTTTTGCAGAAGCGTTTTTAAGTCTTGTAATCGTGCTTTTCTTGTCTGCCGAAATAACGTAATTAGGCTCGAAATTATGAAGTACGTCTACGCCGAGTCGTTTTTCGGGCAAATCTCTTATATGCCCTCCGCTAGCGTCGACTTTATACTTTCCGCCTAAATATTTTTCAATTGTTTTCGCCTTGGAAGGCGATTCCACTATAACAAGTTCCATCTTATCTCCTTATTCCGTTTAAAAACGAGTAATCGAATATTCGTCGGCTCCGGTCTTTATTAAAACGCCGTCAAGTTCTAACATAACCAAAACGGTTAGCACTTCTTCGCTTTTAAGCCCCGAAGCTTCTATTATTTTATCCGTGTTTTTTATTCCTTCGGAAATTATATCATACACCTTTTGTTGCAACGGTGTAAAGTTTTTTTCGGTTTTTATTTTTTTTATTGAGTACTTCGTTAGAAAATCGTCTATCCCCGTTACGCAATACGCTCCGTTTTTTATAAGTTCGTTGCAAAGCATTCCGCTCTCTTCGTCTATATTGTACGGAATAGCGTAAACGTCTTTTCCGTAGTCTAACGCGCCGTCGACGGTTGACCTTACTCCGCTCTTTAACGAACCGCTTACCACGAACAACGTGTCCGAAAGTAACGCTATAAGTCGATTTCTACGAGCAAAATAGTATTGTTTGGCGTTTTCAAACGGCGGATACTCGCTTATAACCAAGCCGTTACGGGCAGTTTTTAACACGCTTTCACGACTATGTTCGGGATAAATTCTTTTAAAACCGCTTGCAAGCACGCATATAACGTTTCCGCTCGACAAATTTAAAACCAAAGTTTCTACGCCTTCGCTGTTTCCGCAAACGAACGTAACTTTTTCTCCGCATTCCTTAACGACAGCTTCGCATAACGCAAGCGAAACCTTTAAAGTTTTTCTCGACCCCGCCACGCCTAACGTTTCAAAACTCTTTAAAAGTTGCAAGTTACCCGAACAATATAAAACCAACGGGTAGTCGTCTTCACAAGCAAGTCTCTCGGGATACTCCTCGTCAAGGTAGGTAACATAGTCGACCTTTCCGTAAGATTTAGCTAAAAACGTAAAATATTCTTCGTGAAGGGCGTAGTCTAAAGCGCCTTTTTTATCCGACTTTCCCCACGCTTCTAAAAGTTTAAAACAAGGCTCCTTGTTTGTAAACGCTTCGCCGAAAAAATCATACTTTGACAAAATCTCTCTTTTTTGATTATAACTTAAAAAGTTTAAACTGTCTAATATTATTAACGCTTTTTTATCTTTTTCAGTACAAGTTTTCATTTGTTTGTCTGCTTCTATAACCGCAAGCCTCGATAATGTGCTTAACTTCTATTTTTTCACTTTGTTCCATATCGGCGATAGTCCTCGAAACCTTTAAAATTCTGTTTCTCGCCCTCGCCGTAAGATTAAATTTTTCGTATGCGTTTTTCAAAACGGCCTCGCACTCGGGCGATAAAACGCAATACTTTCTTATATGTTTTTCACTCATTTCGGCGTTGGTTTTAATTTTTTCGCCCTCGAAACGCCTTAACTGAATTTCTCTCGTCCTATTTACCCTCTTTCTTACTTCCGCCGAACTTTCTTCTACCGTATTAGAAGATAAATCTTCGTATTTTACTCCTTCTACCTCTATTTGTAAATCTATTCTGTCGAGTAGCGGAGCGGATATTCTCGCACGGTATTTTACTATTTGAGAAGCCGTACAATTACACTGTACGTTTTTTGCTCCGTAATTTCCGCAAGGACAGGGATTCATACTTCCGCAAAGGATAAAAGACGCGGGATAAATGCAATAATGTTTAGAACGAGCCACTGCAATTACCCTATCTTCCAAAGGTTGCCTTAACGACTCTAACACGCTACGAGGATATTCTGGCATTTCGTCCAGATACAATACCCCGTTATGCGCAAGGCTTATTATTCCCGGTTTAGCGTCCTGCCCTCCGCCTATAAGCGACGGAACGGAAGCCGTATGGTGAGGAGTCATAAAAGGTCTTGCGGACACTATTCCCTTTTCCTTAACAAGTTTTCCCGCAACCGAATGAATTTCGGTTGTTTCCAAAATTTCTTCTTTCGTCATTTCGGGCATAATAGAAGGAATACATTTTGCAAGCATCGTCTTTCCGGAACCGGGGGAGCCGACCATTAAAATATTGTGTCCTCCGCTTACCGCTATTTCCAAAGCTCGCTTTGCAACGTACTGACCTTTAACGTAGCATAAATCGCAAGCATATTCCGTTTTATCGGTTTCTGCCAGCATATCGCCCACGGGAATGAACTCTATTTCCTTTTCGCCCTTTAAATAGGCTATCGCCTCGGAAAGCGACTCTATAGCGATAACGTTTATTCCGTCTATAAAAGACGCCTCTTTTTCGTTTTCTTTGGGGATTATAAAGTATTCGTATCCTTGTAATTTTGCAGAAATGAGCATAGGCATAAGTCCGTTTACACCCCTCACCTTTCCGTCTAGCCCTAGCTCGCCTAAAACAACGTACTCTTTATCGCTAAAACCTTCGTTTTCGGCTTTTATTATAGAAAGGGCAATAGATAAATCGAAATAAGCTCCCTCCTTTTTTAAATCGGCAGGCGCCAAGTTTACGGTAATGGCTTTATTCGGAAAAACAAACCCGCTGTTTTTTATCGCAGAACGAACTCTTTCCTTCGATTCTTTAACCGCCGTATCGGGTAAACCTACTATTTCGAATTTCGGCAACCCTTTATGTATGTCGACTTCTACTTCGACCATTACGCCAGTAAGACCGCTAAGCGCATAGCTTATTCCTTTGGATAACATAATTCACCCCCATATATATTTTACATTATTTGGAGATTTTTGCAAGCATAAAACGAATTCCGTTTCTATTTTATTGAATTTTTTTGTCAAAATCCTTATTAAGTTAAAAAACTTGCCGTTAAAAAGCATATTTTCGCTTAAAAATTGACAAACCTATAATATTAGGATATACTAAAAGTAATACAAATAAAACTAAACGGTGATAATATGGTTGTACTTCAAAACGACTGGAACGACGTTTTACACAAACTTTTTCATAGCGAACTGTACGGAAAAATAAGAGAGTTTTTAAAAAAAGAATATTTTACTCAAACTGTTTATCCGCCAATGGAAGATTTGTTTAATTGTTTTAGATTAACGCCTTACTCAAAAGTTAAAGTAGTGATTTTAGGACAAGACCCCTACCACAACAAGGGGCAAGCGCACGGACTTTGTTTTTCCGTTAAAGAGGGCGTTACGCCTCCTCCTAGTCTAGTCAATATTTATAAAGAACTTTCAAACGAATACGGAATGGAAATCCCTTGTAAAGGCAATTTAACAGATTGGGCAAAACAAGGCGTACTTCTTCTCAACACCGTGTTAACGGTAAGGGAAAATCAACCTAATTCTCATAAGGATTGCGGTTGGACGCAATTTACCGACGAGGTAATAAAAACGCTTAACAATCACTCTTCCCCTATCGTGTTTCTTTTATGGGGAGCAAACGCAAGGAGTAAGAAAAACTTAATAAATAAAAGCAAACACTTGATTTTAGAATGCGCTCACCCCAGCCCCCTTTCCGCTTATAACGGATTTTTCGGGTGCGACCACTTTACAAAAGCCAATAATTTTTTAATGGAAAACGATTTAGAGCCTATTCGTTGGTTCTAGTTTTAGGAGATTATATGAAATTTGCATTTTTCGACGCAAAAGCTTACGATAAACCCTCTTTTGAAAAATACGGAACCGAAAAAAATATAACCTTTAAATTTTTTGAAACAAAACTCACTTTAGACACCGCTCAACTCGCCGAAGGGTACGACGGCGTTTGCGTTTTCGTAAACGACACGGTCGATAGCGACGTCATTGACAAACTCTACTCGTACGGAGTTAAACTCGTAGCTTTACGTTGTGCGGGATTTAATAACGTAGACGTTAAATACGCCTACAAAAAAATTCACGTGGTAAGAGTTCCCGCTTATTCCCCTTATGCGGTGGCGGAACACGCAATGGCTATGCTTTTAACCAACGTGAGGAGAATTCATAAAGCGTACAATAGGACTAAAGATTTCAACTTTTCATTAAACGGTTTAACCGGATTCGACCTACACGGAAAAACGGTAGGAGTTATAGGAACGGGAAGAATAGGAAAGGCGTTTATCGATATATGCAAGGGTTTTGGAATGGAAATACTTGCCTACGACAAATTTCCCGATACCGCTTTGGGACTAAATTACGTCGGGTTGGACGAAATTTTTGCAAAAAGCGACGTAATATCTCTGCACTGTCCGTTAACCGAAGAAACCAAACATTTAATAAACCGTGACACCATAAAAAAACTTAAAAAAGGCGTTGCCGTCATTAACACTTCACGCGGGGCGCTTATCGACGCCGAAAGTTTGGTAGAAGGAATAAAACAAAGAATAATAGGTTGCGCTTGCCTTGACGTTTACGAAGAAGAATCGGATATTTTCTTCGAGGATTTTTCGGGGCATATAGTGAACGACGACGTTCTTGCAAGGCTCATTTCTATGCCCAACGTGATAATCACTTCTCACCAAGCCTTTTTAACGCAGGAAGCATTGAACAATATAGCAAAAACAACCGTGGACAATATTTGCGAATTTTTTGAAATAGGCGCCTCTAAAAACGAGCTTTGCTACCGTTGCGGAGAAATAGAAACGTGCTGTAAGAACAGAAAAGGAAAATGTTTTTGATATGGAAGAAAAACTAGATAATAAATTTCTTCTTGAAAAACAAAAAGAAACGCTTAAAATTTTTTTGAAAAACGGAGTTATAAGTAAAGAACTTTACGATTTTGAAATAGAAACGCTAACGAAGAAGATAAAAATAACAGAAGAAGAAAAAAAATGAGTAAATTAAACTTAATAATAACAATACTTTCCGTTATAGGAACCGTATGGACCATACTCGAAATTTATAAATATATATATTTAGTCGTAGGCTTTTTTAAAACAAAAAAATTCCCCCCTACCGAAGACAAAAGAAAATACGGCATTTGCGTTTCCGCCCGCAACGAAGAAACAGTTATAACGAATTTACTTGAAAGTATAAAAAGACAATCCTACCCGCTGGATAAAATTACCGTGTTTATAATGGCGCATAATTGCTCTGACCAAACGGCTTTACGGGCGAAAAATTTCGACGGCGAAGATTTACATATTAAAGTTTACGAATACAATAACCCTGCAGAAAGAACTAAGGGCTTCGCATTAAAAAAATTGTTTGAATTTATAAAAGAAGATTACGGCGACGTAGAAGCTTTCGACGGATATTTTATATTCGACGCAGACAATATATTAAGCAAAAATTACGTCGAAAAAATGAACGAGGCGTTCGTTGACGAAAACGAAGCGGTTTGCTCTTTTCGTTCGTCTAAAAACGTTAACGGCAACTGGATTTCTTTTGGATATGCCATGCACTGGATGAGAACCTGTTTAAGAGAAAATCGAGGAAAATCGCTACTGAAAGGAAGTTGCAGGTTACAAGGAACAGGATATTTGTTTCCAAATAAATTTGTTAAAAACGGTTGGAATTATACCTCTTTAACCGAAGACAGAGCTTTCGCTTCCGATATAGTAGTACAAGGCTCTCGGGTAACCTATTGCGACGACGCCGTGTTTTACGACGAACAACCCGAAAAACTTAAATACGCATTGCGACAAAGAGTACGTTGGGCAAAAGGTCTTTTACAATCAAGCGTGGAAAACTGTCCCAAACTCTTAAGAAATCTTTTTAGAAAAAACAGAAATTTTTTAACAACTTACGATTGTTTTTTCATAAACTTTCCCGACACAATTGAAAGCGCTTGGAGAAAATGCGTAACCGATATTTGTAAACTTATTATAGCCATTTGTACCGTTTCGCTAATCGGTTGGTGGAAGGCTTTACTTATAGGAATAGGTTGGAAAATATTAAAACTATTCCTAAAAAAAGTCGGAATGGAAATACTTGTCTTTATAAAATATAAAGACAGAATAGTAAAACCAAAAGGTTTCTGGTCAAGACTTAATCATATTTGTGCTTTCCCTATTTTCGACCTTATCGGTCGTTACGCCACGTACGTAGCGCTATTTAAAAAAGTAGAGTGGAAACCTATCCCCCACGACAAAGTGGTAGATTTGAACGAATTAAAATAACTATTTTACCCCGACAGACTTAACAGCCGTCGGGGTAAATTAATAATAGTCTAAATTAGTCTTTTTTCTTCTTTGTTACGCTATTAGAGGCTTCGTTTTTCTTTATATAATAAGACTTTATTGCAAAATATTGCTTGCGTTCTTTATCGCTCTTAAAATTTTTAGTTTTAGCTTTTTTAAATTTATTTAATCCAAACATTGCCATTCTCCGTTCAATTGATTTTCATTTTGATTTACACATTCATCAAAGAATAAATAAGCATTATCACAATCTTCCTTAGAAAACTCAGCCCGTATATCTTCGTTTACCGTCATATTTCTTAACTTAGAAAGTTCGACAACGTACATATAATTTTTATCCTCACTCATTCCGACTATAAAATTTTTTGAACTTCTCGATATTTCCATTGATATGGGAACAAAAGATAATTTTGTCTCTTTAACGTAAAAAGAACAAAGATAAGAACGTTGTATTGCCTTATTCAACATATCCATCCACAAATAAAAATATAAGTATTCTCGTTGAGAAAGTCTTTTCGTGCAATACTCCAGCAATAAACTCCTTATATATTCCGTAAAATCCATATCGAATCTATTTAAAAGAACGTCGTAAACGTATGTAAAAAAAGCAGAATTATCTTTGTTTATTCGAAAAGAAATATTATACGTTCCGTCATCGCAAAAATCATATTTATTAAAGTAAACTTTATATATACACTTTTCAACAATCTGCGTTTGTTTTTTATTCCCTTTTAATTCTTTTAAAAAATCTTCGTGCATATCTTCACGATATTTTGATAAAACCGGAATTAAATAATTAAGTAATCCGTTTAAATTAGCACAGCCGTTTTTTGTATAACCAAAATAAAATGCGTCGTTCACCAACGTTTGATAAATGGTAATCGGCACCGATATTTTTTTTGAATCTAAAAAATCCATTCCTAAATCACTCATACTTTTATTATACAACTTGTGGTAAAAAAATCAATATTTTTTTTAATTTTTCTCCTATAAATTTATATTTTTTTATGTTTTTTGTGGTATTTTTCTCCAAAAAAATTTACTATTTTCAGTTTTAAAAAAAGGCTGTATAATTATCTTGTAAGCTGAAAAGCTTGAAATTTTTATCTAGGAGGATTATAATGAAATTATTCCACAAGAAAGAAAAAACAAAAAAGGGCACAGTTGAGCATAACGCTCAAAAAATGAAAAAGAAGTATCCATTAAGTGAATATGGGTATTTTGGAGAAAAGGGACACGGAAAATCACGTGTGATTTATTCAGACAACCATGAAAAGGAAGCAGAACGTTTTTATTCCAAGATTAGTAAAGGAGGAAAAAAACAAGCACTGCCGAATGGTCATGGAGAACAAAAAACAATGAGAGACGGCGGGAAGGTAATTTATCGTAAAAAAACACTAACGCCAAACAGCCCCGCTGTTAATTTAGGGGATATGAAAGGAAAAATAAAAAATCAAAAAATCCATTTTGAAAAAAAGGAGAAAAAATAATGGAAAATAATTTAAATTTTACAAAAGAAATGAAAAAAACAATGCAAGAATGGA
>CAZRMT010000004.1:32883-69380 GCA_964601265.1 uncultured Christensenella sp. | reverse complement strand
AAAAATCGAAATATAATGCTTTTCGTAGGGTAAAGGGACGCCTTTTCCTCAAAATAGGGTAAAGGGACGCCTTTTCCTCAAAATTTATTTTTAAGTCGTCTTATATCTTTAAGATTTGACAAGGAGTGATTAAAAAATGAAAAAAACAAAACAAACGATAAATATCGCGTACACGGTTGACGATAAGTATATTGATTATATGGGAGTTTCCATTTCTTCTTTAAAGAAAAATAGGTCGTTAGATTATTCCTATGAAATATACGTTCTCTACAACAACGGTCACGTTAGCGAGGAAAACAAAAAAAGAATTTATACTTTAAAAGAAAAAGATTTCGACATTATTTTCGTTGACGTTGAGAGAAATCTTAAACAATTAGAGGGTAAATTAAAAACGAGGGATTATTATTCCTTGACTACTTACTACAGATTATTTTTGCCTCACATTTTCCCCAATTTAGATAAAATTCTCTATCTTGACTGCGATACGGTAGTTTTAGGCGATATTTCCGAATTATATAATATCGAATTAGGCGACACCTATCTTGCAGGTGCGCCCGACGAGGCTGTTTTAGCTTATCCCGTATTCCAAAAATACGTAGAAGAAGTTATCGGGGTTAATAAGTACGACGACTATTTTAATGCGGGCATAATCGTGATAAACCTTAGAAAGTTTAGAGAAGATAAGATTTTTGAAAAGTTTATCGACTTAAACGACAAATATTATTTTATCGTGGCACAAGACCAAGACCTATTAAACGTTTTATGTATGAATAACGTTACTTATTACGATAGAGGTTGGAATAAAAACCCGACGGAGGGTGTTGTTCCTTATGAAAAGTTAAATTTAATTCATTACCATTTAACTATGAAACCTTGGCATTACGACGGAATAATGTTTTCCGAAATATTCTGGGATTACGCCAAACAAACCATATTTTATGACAATATAATCTACGAAAAAGAACATTTTAGCGACGAGGAAAGAAGAAAAGAAGAAGAAAGTACGCCGTTGCTTTTCGAAAAGGCTCAGGCTGAAGTAGATAACGAAAATAACTTCAAAAGGAAATTTTTAAGAAAATAATCATGGAAAAGGCTCAAGACAGGTTAGAAATATTAGAAAAAATAAAAGAATACGAGGCTGACGGAAAATTCGACGTGGACGTTGAAAACGACCCGCCGACGGAACCCATTCAACCAGATGAGGTCGATTATTTAAGAAAAAAACTTTCGTCAAAAATAAAAAGATTTTTTTCTTATAAAATGGCTGTTTCATACGTGAAAAAAAGCATAAAAAACAGAACGCTTATAATAAAAGACATAATCGGGAAAGAAAATTTGGAGTTGGTAAAAGGCGGAGCGATTGTTACTTGCAACCACTTTAACGCTCACGATAATTTTGCCTTATGGGAAGCGTTTAAACATAAGTTTACTCGTAAAAGAAGAATGTATAAAGTTATAAGAGAGGGGAATTATCGTTTTCCTGGGCTTTTTGGCACGCTTATGAGAAATTGCGACACGCTTCCGCTCAGTTCTAATATTAAAACTATGTCTAATTTTTTAAATGCGGTAGACGTTTTATTGCAAAACGGTAATTATATCTTAATATACCCCGAACAAGCGATGTGGTGGAATTACCGCAAAATAAGACCTTTTAAAATCAGAGCTTTTAAATTTGCGTCAAAAAATAACGTACCCGTAATACCTTGCTTTATTACTATGTCGGACAGCGATAAAATCGGTGCGGACGGATTTCCTGTGCAAGAGTACACCGTGCATATTTTACCGCCTATTTTCCCCGACGAAAATAAAACCGCAAAAGAAAATGCAGAAATAATGTGCGAGAAAAATTATCAAGCGTGCGTTGAAACGTACGAGAAAGTATACGGTGAAAAAATGATTTATTCTACAAAGGAGAATAACTTATGATTTTTTTTGTTGTCGCTTTTTTGGCGGGGGTAATATTATCGGGAGTAAACGTTTTTTTCTTTAAAGATTTTTTAAAAATCGCCGAATGGAAAATAATAGTTTGTGTTTTCGTTACAATTCTGGCAGTTTTTGCTGTGGACGCCGTCATTGCGTTTTTAGTAAAAAAGTTACCTGAAGCGTGGTTTAAAAAAAACGGTGTGTTTAAAACTTTTAAATGGGAAAAAAAATATTATCAAGGCATCGGTATAAAAAAATGGAAAGACAAAATTCCCGAATGGGGCAAGCTTGCTAATTTTAGTAAGAAAAAACTTGTAGACCCGACTAATAACGAATACGTTGAAAAGTTTATAATAGAATGTAAATACGGAGAAGTAATACATTTTTTAAGTATGCTTTTAGGTTTTTCGGTAATATTCGTTTGTCCTTTAAGAATGTGGCTGAATATAGGTTTTCCCGTTGGATTTATAAACGCCTTACTTAATTATCCGTCATTTTGTATATTGAGGTATAATAGGCCAAAACTCGAAACGATATATAAAATGAATTTAAGAAAACAAGCTAGAGCCAATAAAGTTTTAACAGGAGAAACGACTACTGTCGCAAACGAAGAAAATGCGTAAGATATATAGTTTTGAAAACGTAGATTGTCCGCACTGTGCGTCTTTAATGAAAGATAGTATTTTAAAAATAGACGGCGTTAGAGATTGCGTGGTAAATTTCTTGGCAAAAAAAATGATTTTCGAGTTCGACTTAAAAGACAAAGAACGCATTATGAAAGAAATCGAAAAAGTTTGCAAAGAAATCGTTAGCGAATTTGAGATAGAGTATTAATTTTAAACATAATAAACTTCCGTTCATAAAATGTATGGACGGGAGTTTTTTTTATGCAAATAGCTGATTTTCATAATGACTTATTAACTTCGTCCGAGGATAAAGTTTCGGCGGTGAATTCATACAAAGAAAAAAATTTAAAGGTCGTAACCGCATATTTTAAGGGTGGAAATTCTCTTGCAAAGGCAATATCGGACGCTAATAAATTTTTTTTATGTAAAAATGAAAATACTTATTTTGCTTTGGAAGATATAGGATATTCGGACGAAGGAAAAATAGACGGACTTTTGAGGTTTTTTCCTGTTTACGCAAGCTTAACTTGGAATGGAGAAAATATTTACGGATACGGTTGTGATTTTCAAGATAAAGGAATAAAGCCGTTGGGAAAAAAAATTTTAAAAAAACTTAATATGTATCATATATGCGTTGACTGTTCGCATATTTCAAGAAAAGGGTTTTATGACTTGGTCGATTTATCCGAAAACATGGTTTGTTCTCATACGGCGTTTAACGGAGTTAAAGAGCATAAGAGAAATATAACGAACGAACAGATAAAAATTATTATCGAGAAGGGCGGATTGATAGGATTGTGTTTATATAATGATTTTCTTTCCGATAAAAAAGTCGGGGAAGTCGGTTGCGTGATAAAGCAGATAGATTATTTCGTCAATAAATTCGGTTATAAAAATTTATGTTTCGGTACAGACTTTTACGGAGCGAATAATTTTGTCGGCGGAATAAATAATTATGAGAAGTTTGATAAAATAGTGGAAATATTAGAAAAAATGGGGTATAATGAAGAGGTTGTATGTGATATTACGTATAACAACTTGAATACCTTTTTGGAGAAAGTCGATGCAAGACAGAAATTTATACGCTAATCCTTTAGTTTTAAGATATTCTAGTGAGGAAATGAGTAAAAACTTTTCCGACAACAAAAAATATTCTTTATGGAGAAAACTTTGGATTGTTCTTGCGGAAAGTGAAAAAGAACTAGGACTAAATATTACCGAAGAACAGATAGCTCAAATGAAAAAATTCGAAAACGATATCGATTTCGAGTTGGCGAGCAAGTTTGAAAAAGAACTAAGACACGACGTAATGGCACATATTCATGCGTTCGGAACGCAAGCGCCTCTTGCCATGCCTATAATTCATTTAGGCGCAACAAGTTGCTATTGTACGGACAATGCCGAAATAATCGTTATGCGTGACGCTCTTTTAATTATTAAAAAGAAACTTATCAGCGTGATGGGGCTATTAAAAGATTTTGCGTTGAAATACAAGGATTTACCAACGCTTTCTTTTACGCATTTTCAACCTGCTCAACTTTCAACGGTGGGTAAAAGAGCAACTCTTTGGTTACAAGATTTATATTTAGATTTAGAGAACCTAGATTTCCTTTTAGAAAACGTAAGATTGCGTGGGGTAAAAGGAACAACGGGAACACAAGCAAGCTTTTTAGACTTGTTTGAAGGCGATAACGAAAAAGTTAAAAAATTAGACGAACTTGTCGTAGAAAAACTCGGATTTTCCAAAAAATTCGCCGTAACGGGGCAAACGTATCCCAGAAAATACGATTACACGGTTTTATCGCTTTTATCTCAAATAGCGCAAAGTTCCTATAAATTCGCAAACGATTTAAGATTGTTGCAATCTTTAAAAGAAATCGAAGAGCCTTTTGAAAAAAATCAAGTCGGTTCGTCTGCGATGGCGTATAAAAGAAATCCTATGCGTTCGGAAAGAATGTGTTCTTTGGCGAGATTTGTTATGAGTTTACCGTCAAACGCCTCTTTTACGGCGTCTACGCAGTGGTTTGAAAGAACTTTAGACGATTCGGCAAATAAGAGAATAGTTATTTCTCAAGCGTTTTTAGCTTTGGACGGAGTATTAAACTTGTATCTTAACGTCTTAAACGGATTAGTCGTTTACGAAAAAGTTATAGATAAACACGTTTCGGAGGAATTACCGTTTATGGCGACCGAAAATATTATTATGGAGGGCGTTAAGGCGGGCGGAAGCAGACAAGAGTTGCATGAGGAAATAAGAAAAATGTCTCAAATTGCCTCTCAAAACGTTAAAATGAAAGGCGAGAAAAACAATTTAATAGAGCTTATTTCTAAAAACGAGAAATTTAAAGACGTTTGGGATAGCCTTGACGGAATTTTGGATAAAAAGAATTTTATCGGTAGAAGTTCTTCTCAAGTTGAGGAATTTATTTCAGAAGTAATTGATCCTATTTTAAAAGAAAACGAAAGTTTTCTCGGGGAAAAGGGAAAAGTGGAAGTATAAAAAATGAAGGAGTGTTTAGTATGGATTACGCAAAAGAATCTTTAAAATTGCATTATGAAAAAAAAGGAAAAATCGAAATTGTTACGAGAGTGCCCGTAAAAGATAAACAAGATTTATCTTTAGCATATACCCCGGGGGTTGCTCAACCTTGTCTTGAAATACAAAAAAACAAAGATTTATCGTTTGATTTAACTAGAAGGTGGAACACCGTCGCCGTTATTACGGACGGAACGGCAGTGTTAGGTTTAGGTGATATTGGACCTGAAGCCGGTATGCCCGTTATGGAAGGAAAATGCGTTTTGTTTAAATCTTTCGGAAACGTTGACGCTATTCCTTTATGTATAAGAAGTAAAGACGTCGACGAAATAGTAAAAACCGTATCTTTGCTTGCGGGAAGTTTCGGCGGAGTAAACCTTGAAGATATTTCCGCGCCTAGATGTTTTGAGATAGAAAAAAGATTAAAAGAGGTTTGCGATATTCCGATTTTCCATGATGACCAACACGGAACGGCAGTCGTTTGTCTTGCGGCGTTATTGAATGCTTTAAAAGTTGTCGGAAAAGATATATCCGAAATTAAAGTTGTAACCAGCGGAGCAGGAGCGGCAGGTATTGCGATAATAAAATTACTTATTGCCATGGGCTTGAAAAACGTTATTCTTTGCGATAGGAAAGGAGCCATTTACGAAGGAAGAGAGGGTTTAAACGCTGAAAAAGAGGAGATGGCGAAAATAACGAATATGGATAAACAAAAGGGAAGTCTTGCCGAAGTATTGAAGGGTGCCGACGTATTTATCGGTGTTTCTGCACCGAATTGCGTTAGCGAAGAAATGGTTAAGAGTATGAATAAAGGCGCAATATTGTTCCCAATGGCTAATCCCACGCCCGAAATTATGCCAGAGCTTGCCAAAAAGGCAGGCGCCGTCGTAGTTGGTACGGGAAGGAGCGATTATCCTAACCAAATTAACAACGTTTTAGCTTTTCCCGGAATATTCAGAGGTGCGCTTGACGCAA
This sequence comes from uncultured Christensenella sp., assembly GCA_964601265.1. Taxonomy (GTDB): domain Bacteria; phylum Bacillota; class Clostridia; order Christensenellales; family Borkfalkiaceae; genus UBA4675. Next base: position 63,320 of record CAZRMT010000004.1, on the reverse strand, counting down.
GAGCAACCGACATAAATGACGAAATGTGTATAGCTGCAAGTAAAGCTATTGCTTCTTTAGTGTCGGACGAAGAGTTGTCTGCCGACTATATTTTGCCGAGAGCATTTGACGAAAGAGTAGGCGCAACCGTTGCAAAAGCCGTTTATGATACTGCTCACAAAACGGGAGTAGCAAGAAAATAACAATTATTAAAGCGGGTAAAACCGCTTTATTTTATAAAAAATGGATAAAAAAGATATATTAAAATACGTAGACCATACTTGTTTAAGGCAAGATTGTACTATAAACGATATAAAAATTTTATGCGAAGAAGCTCAAATTTTCGGGACAGCTTCCGTTTGTATTCCGCCGTGTTTTGTAAAAGAAGCTCACGCTTTTTTAAACACTGTTCCGATCTGTACCGTTATAGGCTTTCCGAACGGTTATAATTTAACAAGAACAAAGTTATTTGAATGTGAAGACGCAATAAAAAACGGCGCCGACGAAATCGATACCGTTATAAATATTACAGACTTGAAAAACGGAAGATATGACGCTATTTTAACCGAACTTACAAAACTTAAAAACATTTGTCAAAGTAAAACTTTAAAGGTGATAGTTGAAACCTGTTTGTTAACGCTTCAAGAGAAAATAGATATTTGTAATTTGGTTTACGACAGCGGAGCGGATTATATAAAAACTTCCACGGGCTTCTCAAAAGGCGGAGCAACGATAGAGGACGTTAAACTTTTTAAAGAGTTACATAATGATTTAAAAGTTAAAGGGGCGGGCGGAATTTCAGATTTTGCTTTTGCCGAACAACTGATTAACGTAGGTTGTTCCAGAATAGGCGCTAGCAAATTAGTTAAAATATATAAGGATTCTTTAAATGTTTAAAAGAGTATTTTTAACTGTTCTTGACAGTTTCGGTATAGGCGAACTACCTGACGCAAAAGATTTTAACGACGAAAACAGCAATACTTTAAGGGCTTGTTTTAATAGCGGGGCTTTAAAAGTTCCCAATATGTCAAAAATGGGCTTATTCAATATAGACGAAATAGGTTGTTCTTGTAAAAAAGAAAATGAACCTATTGCTTCGTACGGCAAATTTGCAGAAAAATCAAAAGGAAAAGACACAACCACAGGTCACTGGGAACTTTGCGGGGTAATTCTTGATAAACCTTTTCCTACTTTTCCGAACGGTTTTCCCGATGATATAATCGAAAAGTTAAAAAAAGCGTTTGGAGTAAAAGGAATACTGTGTAATAAACCGTATTCGGGTACAAAAGTTATAAACGACTACGGAGTAGAACATATCAAAAGCGGATACCCGATAGTTTATACGTCGGCTGACAGTGTACTTCAAATAGCTTGTCACGAAGAAATCTATTCAGTAGAAACACTTTATTCTTTTTGTGAAAAAGCACGTAAAATTATGCAAGACGAATATGCTGTCGGCAGAGTAATAGCAAGACCTTTTTTAGGAAATGAAAAGGGATTTTATCGTACCGAAAAACGGCACGACTATTCTTTATTTCCACCTTATAAAACATTGTTGGACGAGTTAAAAGAAAATGGTTTAGACGTTATTTCAGTCGGAAAAATATACGATATTTTCGTTGGTAAGGGTATAAGTGAAAAAATAGTTGCAAAAAATAACGCCGAGTCAGAGCGAGGAATGATGCAAGCCGTAAAAAAAGATTTTCACGGACTATGTTTTACGAATTTCGTTGATTTTGATATGTTATACGGTCATAGAAACGACGTATATGGATATACCGATGCCTTAAATCGTTTTGACGTTTTTTTGGGTGAATTCATAAATGAAATGAAAAGCGACGACTTGTTAATAGTTACGGCAGACCATGGTTGCGACCCGTCTACACCTTCTACCGACCACTCAAGAGAATATATCCCTTGCTTGGTTTATGGAAACGGAATAAAAGCGGTAAACCTCGGTATAAGAGAAACTTTTTCGGATATAGGGCAAACTATTGCCGAAAATTTCGGCTTAAAAATCAAAAACGGTGAAAGTTTTTTAAATAAATTGATAAAATAAAGCAAAAAAGCTTGAATATCGTTTGCAAAATTATACTTTTTATTGTATACTAAAAAGGTATGGAAGGGTATCGAAGTGGTCATAACGGCCCTGACTCGAAATCAGGTAGACAGAAATGTCTCGTGGGTTCGAATCCCACCCCTTCTGCCAAAGGTTCAGGATTACTAATATTCCTGAACTTTTTTTGTTACAAATTCTATATATTTTGTTACAGTCCTATATAAAAAGACGCTTTTTAAAAATTAAAACGCAAAAAAAAGTTTAATAATTTTTAATTTTATGTTACAATAAAAAAAGTTTAAAATAATTTTTAGGTTAACAAATGAAAAAATTTAGACAAGACAGAGTTCTTTGGTATCGTGGAATGAAACGAATGATGAGAATTAGGTATAAAAAACCTCAATTCGTTTTTCTCGGAGAGCAACCGACAAAACAATCTATTATATTAAGTAATCACGAGGGAACAGACGCTCCTATGTCGTTGGAAATTTATTGTCAATTTCCTATTCGCATGTGGGGAACTTGCGAGATGAACTCGGGGCTTAAAAAATTATATAGCTATCAAACAAAAGTTTATTATCACGAAAAGAAACATTGGAATTTGTTTTGGGCAAGAGTATTTTGTCTTCTTGCAAGCCCGCTTACAAACTTGTTTTACAAGGGGCTAAAACTAATTTCGACGTATAGAGATCAAAGGTTTTATATAACCGTAAAAGAAAGTTTTAAATCGCTTTCAAACGGCGATAATATCGTTATATTTCCCGAAAAGTCGCCTGACGGCTATATTGCAGAGCTTAAAGGTTTTTATGCGGGATTTATAGTGTTTGCGCAATATAGTTATAAAAACGGAATAGATGCTCCTATTTTCGTTTCTTATTATAGAAAAAAAGAAAGAGTTTACGTTTTTGATAAACCGATTTTATTTTCCGAGTTAAAATCACAGTTCGAAACAAGGGACGAAATGGTTGATTATTTACTTGAAAAATGTAATGCTTTAGGCAAAATGGATTTATCCGAATATATAAAGAAATAATACTAAATTAAAATATGTTTTATATAAAATTCGCATTATTATGCGAATTTTTTTGTGTTAAAAAATTATATAAAAAACATATTTTTTATTTTTTTAGTAATACTATCGGTATGATTAAAATTTCAGACAAAAAACAGTCTTTGTTAAATATCAGCGAAAATGAAAGTTTGGTTAATGAGGTTAAAGATGATTTCAAAGAATAAAAGCACGTTTGAAAATAAGAGATTTTTAGATTACGTTTCCGCCACCGAACCTAAGACGAAAGAGGGGCGTTCGTTACTAAATGCTTTTTTAATAGGCGGATTTATATGTTGCATAGGTCAATTTATTAGATATTCGTTTATGTTTTGGTTCGGACTTGCAGGCGACGAGCTTGCGGGTGCAACTTCTATGGTTATGATTTTTTTAGGGACTTTATTAACTGCGTTAGGCGTGTACGATAAAATAGCAAAATACGCAGGCGGAGGAACGATAGTTCCTATAACCGGTTTTGCGAATTCCGTTTGTTCTCCCGCAATAGAATTTCGTAGCGAGGGGTTTATTTACGGAATGTCTGCTAAAATGTTCGTAATAGCAGGGCCTATAATAGTATTCGGGGTTTCCTCGAGCGTGTTGGTCGGTCTTATTTATCATTTCTTTTCTTTGTGAGGCGCTATGAATACGATATTTTTCAAAAATAAACCAAGCATAATAGGAGCATATTCTATCGTTGGGCCGAAAGAAGCCGAAGGACCTTTGAAAAATTATTTCGATAAAAAAGAAAAAGACGATACTTTCGGTGAAAAAACCTTTGAAAAAGGCGAAATAAAAATGCTATATAACGCATTATGCGGAGCAATTAAAAAATCGGGAAAAACCGAAAAAGAAATAGATACCGTTATATGCGGAGACCTTTTAAATCAAATAATAGTTTCGTCGTTTTCTGCAAGACAATTAAAGACGGGGTTTTTGGGTGTTTATAACGCTTGTTCTACTTTTAGCGAATCGTTAATTATCGGTTCTGCCTTAATTGACGGAAATTATTTAAAAAACGTCGTTTGCGGTACAAGCAGTCATTTTTCAACAGCCGAAAGGCAGTATAGATACCCGCTTGAATTCGGTTCTATAAGACCGCCACAGGCTCAATGGACGGTTACGGGGGCGGGTGCTTGCGTGTTAAGTTCGAATACAAGCGGATTTCCTTCCGTAACTATGGCGACCATTGGAAAAGTTGTGGATTACGGAGTAAAAGACGTATACAATATGGGGGCGTGTATGGCGCCCGCCGGAATGGATACTTTAACCACTTTTTTTAAAGAAAGTAATACCGTTCCAAGCGATTACGATTTGATAATAAGCGGAGATTTGGGCGCTTTCGGGAGTAGAGTGTTAAAAGATTTAATGAAAGAAAAAGGTTATGATATATCATCTAATCACGTAGATTGCGGAGAGCTTATTTATGCAATTGCCGAAGACGAATATCAAGGAGGAAGCGGTGCGGGGTGTTCGTCAAGCGTGTTTTGTTCGTATGTTTTTAAAGAGTTAATGGCAAAAAAAATAAATAAAGTAATACTTATGGCAACGGGGGCGTTACTTTCTACGCTTTCTTCCCAACAGGGAGAATCTATTCCTTCCATTGCTCATTTGGTTGTTCTGGAGAATTTATGATAGAAATTGTTTTTACCTATTTAAAATGTTTTTTAGTCGGTGGAAGTATTTGCGCTTTAGCGCAACTTATAATCAATTACACAAAGCTTACCGCAGGGAAAATTCTCGTATTTTTTATGCTCGGAGGAGTATTATTGCAAGCTTTTGGATTGTATTCTTATTTAATAAATTTCGGACAAGCGGGAGCAACCGTGCCGATTAGCGGTTTCGGATATCTTCTTGCAGAGGGAGCAATTAAAGGCGCAAGGACAAAAGGATTATTCGGAGCAATAACGGGAGGTCTTTCGTGTGCTTCTGCGGGAATAACTTCCGCAGTAGTATTTAGTTTTGTTTTTTCATTCATTTTTAAACCCAAGTCAAAAAGAAATTAGTTTCAGCATATAATAAAGCGTGAAGAAAAAAAGATTATCCCTTCGCGCTTTTGTTTTTTTAATATTGTTTGTCGGTGTTTTTTGTTATTTATTTAACAGCTCGTCAAAAATAGTTTTGAATATCGGAATAAATTATTATCGGTCAAAAATTATGAGCGTCGCGTACGAATCAATCGGACAATGTTTTAACGAAAAAAGCGAATTGGAGAACATTATTACGATAGAAAAAGACAACGATAATAATATCAATTATATTTCTTGTAACACCTACAAACTAAATTGTTTAACGGGAACGCTTTCTAGTAAGTTTAAAGAATATTTCGATAAATCTTTTAGCGGAGGTGTTTCGGTTCCGATAGGAGCATTTAGCGGTCTTAGTATATTTAGCGGAATAGGAAAAAAAGTTAAAATGAATCTTATTGTAATTACTAGCGTTAAATGCGAGTTTTGTTCCGAATTTCAAGAGGCGGGGATTAATCAAACAAGACATATAATGAAATTGTTTATAATACCTACGGCATCTATAGTTTCGCATAAAAAAACATATAAACAAACGGAAAAAATAGAAGTAATTTTATATGATAACCTTATTATCGGAAAAGTTCCTTCAACGTATTTAAACGGAAATATTTTAAAATCATAATTTTAAATAGCAATAAAAATCTCTTTGTTAAAAACATTGACAAAAATTAAATTATATATTAAAATAAAACTAATATATAAAGGCGATGAAAAAGACAGATACGCAGTCTTGAAAAACAGAGAGAAAGGTTCGTTGGCTGAAAAACTTTTCCGTAAGGTAAGCGTATTATTCACTTTGGAGCTGTACGCCGAACGAAAAGTAAGCGTAACCGGTCGTTCCGTAATAACGAAATTGAGAAAAAAAATAGGTGGTACCGTGATATAATTCGCCCTATTAAGGCGGGTTATATTTTTTATTGCCTACAAGGAGAAGAAATGTTAGAAAAAATCGAACAAATCAAAAAAGAAGCCAAAGAAAAATTAGACGGCGTGTTTTCCGACGCAAAAGCGCTTGCCGAAAGCAAAATCGAATTTCTCGGTAAAAACGGAAAAATTACAGCTCTTTTAAAAAATATGAAGGACTTGCCTGCCGAGCAACGTCCTCAAGCGGGTAAACTTTTAAACGATTTAAGAAAAGAAGTCGAAGAAATTTTTAAGCAAGTGGAAGACAAGCTGATTTCAGCGGGTAAGGAACGTAAATTATTAAAAGAAAAAATTGACGTAACTTTGCCCGTCGATAAACAAAACAACGGAAAACACCCCATTACGCTTATTAAAAACGAGATAATCGACACGTTTGTCGGAATGGGATTTAATATTTTCGAGGGACCTGAAATAGAACTTGATAAATACAATTTCCAAAAATTAAATATTCCTAAGGATCACCCCGCAAGAGATATGCAAGATACTTTCTACGTTTCCGAAAACGTAGTTTTAAGAACTCAAACTTCGGCAGGGCAAGTTAGGGTAATGGAAAAGGAAGCGCCGCCTCTTAAAATTTTAAGTCCCGGTAGAGTGTTTAGGAGCGATAGCGACGCAAGCCATTCTCCTATGTTTCATCAAATGGAAGGGCTTGTCGTGGATAAACATATAACTTTATGCGATTTAAAAGGAATGTTAGAAGAGTTTTTAAGTAAAATCTTCAACGGAAAAGTGAAAACTAGATTTCGTCCGTCCTATTTCCCCTTTACCGAGCCTAGCGTAGAAGTAGACGTAAGTTGTTTCGAGTGCGGAGGAAAAGGTTGTCCGCTTTGTAAAAAAACGGGTTGGATAGAAGTTTTAGGAGCAGGAATAGTAAATAGAAAGGTTTTGGAGGGGTGCAATATCGACCCGGACGTTTACAGTGGTTTTGCTTTCGGAATTGGAATAGAAAGAATTGCAATGCTTAAATATCAAATTCCCGATATAAGATTATTTTTCGAAAACGATATTAGATTTTTAAAACAGTTTAAGTAAGAGGAGAGTAAAGATGAAAATTTCATTAAATTGGTTAAAAGATTACGTAAATCTCGACGGAGTAAATACTGAAGAACTTAAAAACGGACTTTTCTCTTGCGGATTCGAAGTTGAAGAGGTTATAGAAATCGGAAACGTTCAAAAGGTTGTAACTTGTAAAATTTTATCTATCGAAAAACATCCCGATGCAGACAAACTTTCCGTTTGTTCTATCGACGCAGGTGAGCATGGAATACTCCAAATCGTTACAAACGGTACTAATATAAAAGTCGGAGATATAGTTCCGGTATCGTTAGACGGAGCAGTTCTTGCGGACGGAATGAAAATTAAAAAAGGAAAAATCCGCGGAGTTAGTTCCGACGGAATGTTCTGTGGCGGAGAAGAATTAGGAATTAACGGCGAGTGGTACGAGGGAGCCGACGAAAACTGTATTCTTGTATTAAAAGAAGAGTACCCCTTAGGAAAAGACGTAACTGAGGTTTTAGGTGTAAAAGACACTATTTTCGACATATCTTTGACCGCAAACAGACCCGATTGTATGTCGGTTATAGGAATTGCAAAAGAAGTCGCTTGTTTATTAAATCGTCCGTTCGTTATGCCTAAACTTTACGAAAATTTAAAAAACGGCGAAGAAATAAGCGTAGAAGTTCAAGCTAAAGACCTTTGTCCGTTGTATATTGCGTCAAAAGTTACGGATATTAAAATAGAACAATCGCCCGACTGGATGAGAAAAAGACTTGCTTCGGTAGGAATTAGGAGCATAAACAACGTTGTAGATATTACCAACTATGTTTTAACCGAAATAGGACAACCTATGCACGCATTCGATTACGATAATTTAGAAGGAAAGCAAATTATCGTCAGACGTGCAGAAAATGGTGAAAAAATAGTTACGCTTGACGAAAAAGAGTTTTCTTTAACGGGTGACGATTTAGTTATTTGCGATAAAACTAAGCCCTCTTGTCTTGCAGGCGTTATGGGCGGGCTTAATAGCGGTATAAACGAAAATACCAATACTTTGGTTTTTGAGAGTGCTAAGTTTAAGCGTGACAGTATAAGAAAAACGTCGAGAAAACTCGGACAAAGAAGCGATTCTTCCGCAAGATTTGAAAAAGGCGTGGATTCTTATACTACAAAAGTCGGTATGGCGAGAGCGTTATACCTAATAGATTTGTTAAAGTGTGGAAAGGTTAGCGGAATAATCAACGTTCAAAGCACGGAAGAACAGTCCTTAAAAACGATTTCCACAACCTTTTCCAAAATAAACGCAATTTTAGGAATAGAAGTTCCCGTTGAAAAATCCGTTCAGATTTTGAATAACTTAAACTTTAATTGTGTGGTTGACGGCGACAATTTAACGGTTACCGTTCCGCCTTATAGGGAAGACGTGGAATCTTTCCCTGATTTAGCGGAAGAAATAATACGTTTTTACGGTTATGATCACATAGTGCCTACGCTTATGAGTAAAGCGAGCGTTACCGTCGGCGGGCTAAATTCAAGACAAAAAAAATTAAACGACGTTAAACAAATGCTTTTCGACGACGGATTTTGTGAAACCGTAACTTATTCTTTTATAGGGAAAAAGGAATTCGATTTGTATTCGTTGGATAGTGAAAACGCAATAAAAATCATAAATCCTTTGGGTGAGGATTTAAGTTTAATGAGAACGTCTTTAATACCCTCTTTGGTGAACGTTGCTTGTTCAAACATCAATAAAATGAATTACGACGGGAAACTTTATGAAATAGCAAGCGTTTATATGCCTTCAAATAAAGAGTTACCTAATGAAAAAACAACGCTGACAATGGCTGTTTTCGGCGAAAAAGAAAGCTTTTTCACGTTGAAAAACGAAGTAGAAAAGGTTTTTTCGAGGTTTAATATTTCAACTGAAAGAAAATACGTTTCGTCTACAAAAGCTTATTTGCATAAAACTAGAAACGCAGATATTTTTATCGGAAATAATTTAGTCGGCGTGATAGGACAACTTTCACCCGACGTCGCCGAATCGTTAGACTTAAACAAAAACGTTTTCGTAGCCGAAATAGATTTAGAAAGTTTATTTGCTTTTAACGGAAAACCGATTAAATTTAGAGCTTTTGGAAAATATCCCAAATCCGAAAGAGATTTAGCGTTGGTTATGAATAAAGAAATGACCAATCAACAAGTAATTGACGCAATAAGACAATCGGGCGTAAAAGATTTAAAAGAAATCGAACTTTTCGACGTTTACGAAGGAGATAAAATAGACGCCGATGAAAAGAGTTTGGCGTACCACTTAACGTTTTTATCAAACGATAAAACTTTAAGTTATGAAGAAGTTGAAGAAAACGTTGCAAGAATTTTGAAAAATCTTGAAAAGAAAGGAATTACGCTAAGAAGTTAAAAAATAAATAACATTTCGCAAAATAAATATTTTGCGAAATGTTATTGTAAAAAATCAAAAAAGGGATAGGGGAGAATGGAATTACTTGCGCCTGCGGGAAACTCAAAAAATTTCATACAAGCAATAAATAACGGTGCAGACGCAATTTATTTAGGCTTAACGGATTTTTCTGCCCGTGGCTCTGCCGAAAACTTTTCGCTAGAAAATTTGCCGTATTATATTGCTTACGCTCATTTTTTTAACGTAAAAGTTTACGTTGCGATGAATATTTTAGTAAAAAATAGCGAAATAGACTCCTTTATTTCAAAAATGATACAAGCCCATAATATGGGTGTTGACGCATTTATCGTTCAAGACGTTTTTCTCGGGAAATATATAAAAGATTTATATCCTGAAATTACGTTACATTTAAGTACTCAAGCGGGAATAAATAATTTAGACGGGGCAAAACTTGCAAAAGAGTTCGGTTTTTCCAGAGTAATTTTATCTAGGGAAACCGCTTTAAACGAAATAAAAGAAATTGCCGAATTTGTCGAAACGGAAGTGTTTGTTCACGGAGCAATGTGTTCGTCATTTTCGGGACATTGTTATTTTAGCTCGTTCGTAGGCGGAAATAGCGGAAACAGAGGGCTTTGTAAGCAACCATGTCGAAAGGCATATAAAATTTACGGTAACGATAAAATTATTGGCGGTGAATATAGAATATCCTTATCCGATTTAATGTTGTGCGACGAAATTTCGTTGTTAAAAGAAATAGGTGTTGCCAGCGTAAAAATAGAGGGAAGAATGAGAAGCGAGGAATACGTTGCAAAATCGGTCGCTCTATACTATAAAGCTATACACGGCAAGGATTATTCCGTAGATAAAAAAGAAATAAAACGCATATACAACCGAGGGGATTACACAAAAGGGTATTTATTTAATCAAAAAAACTTAATATCCGATAAAATTCAATCGCACAAAGGTGATTTTTTCGATAAAGTAAAAAAAGTTAACGGAAAAGTTATTTACTGTAATAAACAAGCAAACGAAAACGATTCTTTTAAAATAATAAGAAACGGAGTAGAAATAGGCAACGCTTTATTTAATAACGGAAAATTCGTTTACCACGGAAACGCAAAATTCGGCGACGAACTTTATATTACAAAAGACGTAGAATTAGTTCATAGAGTTTTGAGTAATAAAAAAAATGCCCAAATTGACCTTATAATAAGTTTAAAGGAAAATAGGCTCGCCGTTAAGTATAAAAATCAAGAATATTTGTCTGACGAGATAGTAGAGCAGGCTAAAAACGATAAATCTTTTAAAGAAGAAATGGTAAACTGTTTTGCAAAAACAGATGCGTATCCTTTTATATCTAATATTACGTTTAATGATTTTTACGACAAAATTTTTATTCCAAAGTCGCTTTTGAATGAGTTTAGAAGGGAAGTTTACTCAGAAATTTTCTTCGCTAAACAAAACATAAAACAAATAAAAATCAAAGATATTATCTTAAAAAATAATAACAATTATGATTTTAACAAAAAGATTGTTTTATCGTCTTTTATAGTTGATTGCGATTATTTTGTTTATTGTCCTGAAGATTATTCTAAAATCGAAGAGATTGCATTAACTCAAGACTTTAAAAAGTTTAAAGGGGAAAAATTTTTATTTATTCCTGCTTTTTTAAATGACGACGACAAAAAGTTAATCGTTAAAGCATTGCCCTTTTTTGACGGCGTGTACGCTGACGGAATAAGCGGTTTAACGTTAGGAAAAAATTATAATAAAAAAATAATAGCGGGAGTTGGGCTTAATATTTTTAATTCCGTTGACGTTGCCGTTATCGAAAAAGAGTTTGAAAACGTTCTTGTAGTTTACTCAAAAGAACTTTCCTTAAATGAAATGAAAGAAAAACGTTTTGTTTATGCTAAAGGAAGCGTTTCTCTTATGGAGCTTGAATATTGTCCTTTTAAAAAACGCTGTAATGAATGTCAAAATAAAAACGAATACGTATTAAAAGACGATAAATATTCCTACCTTTTGTATAGGTACAAGCTTTCTTCTTGTAGATTTATAGTTAATAATTGTGCTCTTTTAAAAACGGATATTGAAAAAAACGTTTTAATAAATTTAGTCGGGCTTGACAAAACCACCGCTTTAAAAGTTTTAAAAGGAGATTATTCCGATTTAAACGTAAACGGCGGAAGATTAAAAAAAGGTGTGTTATAATGGACGAAAAAGTTCTTTCTTCACTTCAATTTAATAATATTTTAAATAAGATTTCCGAGTTCTGCGTTTTACCGTCTTCAAAGAACGAGGTTTTGGCAATTAGACCGATTTCCGAATTAAACGGTGCGAATTATCTTTTAAAATTTACGGAAGAAGCGTATAATTTGCTTTATTTTTATTCTTTTTCCGGTGTTAACTATTTCGATGATGTTACCGAGGAGTTGGAATTGTCCTCTCGTGGCGGAACGCTTTCAATGGGGCAACTTTTAAAAGTGGCGACTTTAATGCGTTCTTCAAGGCTTTTTTCTTCATTCGTTTCGTCTGTAAACGACGGAGATTTTTCTATCTTTAAAGAAAAAGCCAACGGTATATACGTTGAAAGTTTTATCGAAAGGGAAATATTCGATAAAATAATTTCCGAAGACCAAATGTCCGATAACGCTTCCGAACTTTTAAGCGAATTAAGAAAAAAAATAAAAAATCTAAACGTACAAATTAGAGAAAAATTACAGTTTTACGTTCATGGAAAATCTTCATACTTACAAGATAATATCGTAACTATGAGAGAGGATAGGTACGTTATTCCCGTAAAAAGCGAGTTTAAAAATAAAATAGAAGGGTTTGTCCACGACCAATCGGCGTCGGGCTCCACTTTTTTTATCGAACCGATAGAAGTTTTGGAAATGAATAACCGATTAAAAACTGCCATTTTTGAAGAAAAAAACGAGGTTGAAAGAATTTTACACGAGCTTTCTGGAAAAATAGGACTAATCGCTAATTTTTTGGTTTCTAACGCAAAAATTCTTACGGAAATCGACGTAAATTGCGCTAAAGCCGTTTACGCTTATAAAACGAAAGCCGTAAAACCGCTTTTAAACGAAACGGGCAATATAAACGTAAAAAGAGGGAAACACCCTTTAATTGATGAAAATAAGGTCGTTCCGATTGACGTTAGTCTAGGACTAAATTACAGATTTTTGTTGATTTCAGGGCCTAATACGGGCGGAAAAACGGTAACGCTTAAACTAGTCGGACTTTTTTGCGTTATGGCAATGTCCGGAATATTTATTCAAGCCGAAAAATCGAGTTGCGTATCCGTTTTCGATAACGTGTTTTCGGATATAGGAGACGAGCAAAGCATAGAAAACAGTTTATCGACCTTTTCTTCGCATTTAACCAACGTAATAGAGATGACCGACAGGTGTACGGAAAAATCGTTGGTACTGCTTGACGAATTAGGAGGCGGAACTAATCCCGACGAGGGAATTGCGCTTGCGAAAGCCGTTTTTGATAAATTTATTTCCATTGGTTGTTTCGGAATAGTTACCACGCATTATTCTGCGCTTAAAGAATACGCTTTTTCGTCTTCGGCAATGAAAAACGCTTCTATGGAGTTTGACGCAAAAACTTTTCGTCCGCTTTATAAAGTTAATATCGGCTCTCCGGGAAGTTCTAACGCTCTTGCGATTGCGGAACAATTAGGACTTGATAAAGAGCTTGTAGAGAAGGCTAGGGGGTATTTGTCCGACAGCGCAAGAGTTTACGAGCAAATTATAAACAACGCCGAACAGGTTAAACGAGAAGCTGAAAAAACGTTAAATAACAACAACGAATTACTTGAAAAAAACAAGCGTGTCGAAAAAGAGTTGGAACAAGAAAAAGAGGCTTTTTTAAAGGAAAAAGAAAAATTTTTAGCTAACACCAAGGCAGAGGGACGAAGAATTCTTTCCGAAAAAGTCGACGAGGCGAACGAACTTATCGACGAAATAAAAGAAATTTTGGCTATGCCTGAAATAGATACGGGTGATTTAATACGGGCAAGAAGCTTAAAAAATAAAATAGACGATGCGTCTAATTTTTACGAGGAAAAAATATCCGTTCGTTCAACGACTAAATCGTTAAAAGTCGGCGATAGAGTGTACTCTAGTCAACTAGGTAAAAACGTTAGCGTAAAAAAAGTGATGGACGCAAAGAAAAAAGTTATAGTGGACGCAGACGGAATGGAGCTTACCTTATCTTTTTCGCAAGTATCCGAACCGATAAAAGAAAAAAGCAAGAGAAGCTTCACGGTTTCTCGTCCTACGGTATCCACTATAGAGCCTTTTAAAAACGAAATAAACTTAATAGGTCAAAACGTTGACGAGGCGTTAATGAATTTGTCTTATTTTTTAGATAAGGCAGAGTTAAATTCCGTTGAAGAAGTTAGAATAATTCACGGAATAGGACTTCAAAAACTCAGTAAAGCTATACATGCGTATTTAAAGACGCTTAAAAACGTCGAATCTTTTAGATTCGGAAAATACGGGGAGGGACAAAACGGTGTCACAATCGTTAAGCTTAAATAAAATATATCTCGATAACGCTTCAACGTCAAAGCCCGACGAAAAAGCTTTGAGAACGGCAACAGATTATTATTTAAATAATTTTTATAATCCGTCGTCGCTTTATAAGGAAGGAGTAAATATTTCTTTATTTTTAGAAAAAATAAGAGAAAAAATATCTTCTTTTTTTGGAAATGAGTACGAAGTAATTTTTACTTCTTGCGGAACCGAATCGGATAATACGGTTTTAGACGCTTACTCAAAGAGAGGAAATCTCGTAATAACTGCGGGAGAACATTCTGCCGTTTACGAAAAAGCAAAGAAATTAAAAGAAAAAGGTTGTGACGTTCGTATTGCAAAACTTCAAAAAAACGGCGCAGTGAACGAAGAACATCTGTTTTCGCTTATAGACGACAACACTAAATTAGTAAGCGTTATACACATAAACAACGAAACGGGGGCGGTAAACAACGTTGATAATCTAGCTAAAAAATGCAAAGAAATCAATAAAGAAATAGTTTTTCATACTGACGGCGTACAAAGTTTTTTAAAAACGGATACTCATTTTAAGTTTGTGGACTTGTTTTCATTAAGCGGACATAAAATAGGCGCAATAAAAGGCGTCGGAGCATTGATAAAACGAAAAAACTTATTTTTAGCTCCGTTAATTTTGGGTGGCGGTCAAGAAAAAGGACGTAGAAGCGGTACGGAAAACGTTTTCGGGCTTGTAGATTTATATTACGCAATAGAAAACAAAGAGGAAATAGAAGAAAATTACAAAAAAGTTACAATGCTTAAAAACGTTTTTTTAAACGGTTTATCCGATAAGTTTTCTTTAATTTCCGACGAAAAATGCTCACCGTATGTGGTATGCTTTTCGGCGGTAGGGCTTAAAAGCGAAATAATACTTCATTTAATGGAGGACGAAGGCGTACTAATCGGTACGGGTTCTGCGTGTTCTAAAAACTCGGATAGCCGTGTCTTGAAAGAGTGTGGTTATTCTTTAGATTACTTGCACGGCGCTTTGAGGGTTAGTTTTTCGCCCGACAATACCGTAGAAGAGGCGGAACTTGCAAGAAATAAGTTAAACGATTGTGTTGAAAAATTAACAAAAGTAATGAGGAAATAATGGAAAAAGTAATATTAGTAAGATACGGAGAAATATTTTTAAAAGGAAAAAACAGAAGTTTTTTCGTTAGTCTTTTAAAAACAAATATGGAACATGCGTTAAAGGATATACCGCATAAAATCCTTGTAATGCAAACTAGATACGTAATTACCGATTTTGGCGATAATTACGACGCTATTATTGATAAAATAAGTAAAATTTTCGGCATTTATTCATACAGTCCCGCAATTTTAATAAAAACGGATATCGAGGATATTTATAATACCGCAAGCGATTTTGCTTCTAAAATCAGCGGAACTTTTAAAGTTGAAACGAATAGAGCGGATAAAACTTTTCCTTATCATTCGATAGATATATCTCGTGAAGTCGGCGGGAGAATTCTTGCAAAAAACCATACCTTAAAAGTTAACGTTAAAAAACCCGATTTTGTTGTCAATATCGACATAAGAGAAAGCGGTAAAACTATGATTTTTACCGAAACGATAAAGGGGCTCGGCGGACTTCCCGTCGGTTGTGCGGGAAAAGGCTTGCTTTTATTGTCGGGCGGAATAGATAGTCCCGTTGCAGGGTTTATGATGGCGAAAAGGGGAATGAGAATAAATGCGTTGCATTTCCATAGCTATCCTTATACGGGGATTTTGGCAAAAGAAAAGGTTATAAAACTTGCAAATATTGTCTCGAAGTATTCGGGTAAAATGACTTTACATATAGTAAAACTAACCCAAATACAAGAAGCCATACACGAAAAATGCGACGAAAGTTTTATGATAACGCTTATGCGTAGATTTATGATGCGGATTGCCGAAAGGATTTCGAAAGAGAACGATTATCAAGCCATTATAACGGGGGAGAGTTTAGGTCAAGTTGCAAGTCAAACCATTGAAAGTATGACTTCTTCCAATTCGGTCGTCACAATGCCCGTATTACGTCCCGTAGTTGCGTTCGACAAAGACGACATTATTGCCATAAGTGAAAAAATAGGGGCGTTTGAAACTTCGATTTTGCCTTATGAAGACTGTTGTACCGTATTTTTACCCAAAAATCCGCAAATAAAGCCGAAAATGGAGAAAATCCTAGCAGAAGAAAGCAAGTTAGATGTTGAGGAACTAATAAATAACGCAATGTCTGAAGTTGAAATAATCGAAATATAGTTTTAAAGGGTTGTCAATCAAGACAGCCCTTTATTCTTTCCACCATTCATTTGGTTGAGTATAATTCTTTTTTGCGTTTACAGTAGGTAGCTTTATTTCTGCACCTTTTATTTTTTTCCCGTTTAAGTTTTTATAAGGAATGATAACGAAAGAGTATTCTCCTTCGGATAGCATTGTTTCAAAACAATTCCCCTTAATTTCTTTAAATAGAGTTTTTTTATTGTTTTTTATTAAATAAAGATAACTTCCGTTAGCGTAACACAAATCATAAAACAATGAAAAATTGCAGTTTATACAACTAATTTTAATGTTTTTTACGAGTGGATTTTCGTTTTTTTCTACGTGTTGAGGTTCAGTTCCTTTTTTAAATATTCCTTCAAAATAGTTTTCGTCGTTTTCTGCAAGCGTAAGCTCGTAAGAGTTTTCGTATACGCTTTTATCCAATTTAACGGATATAATGTTTTTAGGAATATTGAAATTCGGAGGAGAAAATTCTTTATTTACAAAATCCATTATTTTAGAATTTATTTTTGTCGGATAGGAAGAACCGGAAACAGAGTTGTCCAATAAAGAGTTGTCGCTATTTCCTAACCAAACTCCGACGGTATCGTTAGTGGTGTAGGATATACTATAAGCGTCAACGTTGCCTTTTTTCGTGCCGTTTGTACCCGTTTTTCCGCAAATCTGATAAGATTTTCCGCTAAGCAATTTACTAGAACCGACTTTTGTCGCATCCATTAAAGTATTATTAATTAGATATGCGGTTTCTTCGGAAAAAACATTTTTTTCAACAGTTTTATGTTTATAAAGCACTTTTCCTTTTTCGTTTTCTATTTTTTCAATAAAATAAGGGGCTAAATATTTACCGTTGTTACTAAAAACGGTATAACAGGCCGTTAAATCAATCAAAGAAATTCCGTTTTCGATGTTGCCTAACGCAATACTTAAATCTTCGTTTTTTACGTTTAAGTTCATTTTTTTTGCATAAGTTACGGCTTTTTTAGTTCCGAGCATATTTAAAAGCTTTACAGATGGAACGTTTAAACTTTTACATAAACTTTCTTTAACCGAAACGTAACCATAGTATTTGTCGTTATAGTTTTTAGGCGAATAACCGTTAAAGTTCGTCGGTTCGTCTAAAATTTTTGTTTGTAAATTAACTAAATTTTCCTCTAAACAGGGAGCGTAAACCAAAATCGGTTTTATTGTTGAAGCGGGTGAGCGATTAAGCGATTGACAAGACGAGCAGTACGCTTTAACAGAACCGTTTTTATTATCTAAAACCACGTAAGAATAATCGCTTTTATAATCGTAACTTATGTTTTCGATTTCTTCTTGCAACTTGCTATCGAGGTTGGTGTATACTTTAATTTTTCCTTTATAGTAATAATCGTTTAATAATTCGTTTACGGCTTTTTTACACAATGAAAAATACTGTCCTATACCGTTATCGCAAATAGATATTTTTTTATTTTTTAGTTTGTTTTCTTCGTTTTTTGTAATATATCCTTGTTCTTGCATTAGCTTGAGAACAAGATTTTTTCGTTTTACCGCAAGCTCGTAATTAGTTATAGGGTTATATTTAGACGGGGCTTTAACTATTCCCGCCAACATTGCGCTTTCGTTTAGCGATATTTCGCTTACTTCTTTATCGAAATATTTTTTACATGCGCTTTTTATCCCGTAACAGTTTTCGCCGAAATATATCGAATTTAAGTATAGGGTAATTATTTCGTCTTTTGAATATTTACTTTCTAAAATTTTTGTTAATTTAACCTCTGCAAATTTTCTTTTTATCGTTTTTTCAGAAGAGAGTAAAGTGTTTTTAATCAATTGTTGACTTATTGTTGAACCGCCTTGCTTATATGAGCGACTTTTTAAATTCTTAATAAAAGCCGAAATTATTCTTTTGTAATCAAGACCGTGATGTTTATAAAAACGTTTATCTTCAACCGCAACGAATGCGTTTTTTACCTTTTGCGGTATATTATCCTCATAATCTTTACCGTTGAAACTTGTTTTATATGCAACAACTTCATTTTTATCGTAAATTTCCATTTCTATTCCGAATTTTTTTAACAAATCATCGTTAAATTCTACTTTTCTTACACTGATATAAAAATAAGCCAGCGCTGAAAACAGTATTAAGCACGCTAATAAAAATACGAATAGAAAAATTTTTAAAATTTTTTTCATAAACGATTTATCCTTAATAAATTAAAAAAAACTTGCTATAATCAAATAAATTATGTATAATTAATTATTATGAGTAAAAATTATTTCGTAGTAACTTACGGCTGTCAAATGAACGTTCACGAGTCCGAAAAATTATCGGGCATTTTAAAAACGTTCGGATACGTTAGCACGGATTCCGTTGAAAAAGCGGACGTGGTCGTTTTTAATACTTGTTGCATAAGAGAAAGTGCCGAAACACACGCCTATGGTAACATAGGAGCACTCAAAAAAATAAAAAAACAAAAACCTTCGCTTATTATTGCGGTAGGCGGTTGTATGACAGAGCAGAAAGGCGCAAAAGAGAAATTGTTAAAGACTTTTCCTTTCGTAGACATCGTTTTCGGAGCAAATAATCCCGAAGAATTCGGTGACCTTCTCGCTAAAAAATTAAACGAAGAGAAACACGAAAATAATCCTTACGTACGTACAAGTTTTCCAAATGCTTGGATTAATATTGTTTACGGGTGCAATAATTTTTGTTCCTATTGCATTGTGCCTTACGTTAAGGGTAGAGAAAGGAGTAGGACCTCTTCCGAAATTATGTCGGAAGTCGACGAATGTTTAGCACAAGGGTATAAAGAGATTACCTTTTTAGGGCAAAACGTAAATTCTTATACGTATAACGGACAACCGTATTTCCCACAACTTTTAAAAGCCGTTGCCGAACGACATAAGGATAAAAAATTCAGAATACGCTTTATGAGTAATCACCCAAAAGACGTAAACGAGGAACTTATACAAGTTATAAAAGAGTACAAAAAAATAATTTGTCCTTACGTTCACTTGCCTTTACAATCCGGTAGTAGCGATATTTTGCGTAAAATGAATCGTAAATATACGCAAGAACAGTATATTGAAAAAGTTGATATGATAAGGAGAATTCTCCCCGATTGCGCCATTTCCACCGATATCATAGTCGGTTTCCCGACCGAAAGCGAAGAAGACTTTAATCAAACTTTAAAAGTTGTTGAAAAAGTAAAGTTTTCAAGTGCGTTTACTTTTGTTTATTCGCCTCGAAGCGGAACGGTTGCCAGCGTTATGGACGGGCAAATAAGTAAAGAAGTTAAGAAGGATAGAATTACTCGTTTGGTTGATTTTCAAAATAAAATTACGAGAGAACAAACAAGGGATTATAAAGGAAAAATAATCGAAATTCTTTGCGAAGGGTATGATGAAAGAAGAAATCTCTATTTAGGTAGAGACGGCTATAACAGAATGGGTTATTTTTCGTGCGACAAAAATATGGTCGGTGAATTTGTAAAAATAAAAATACAAAGAGTAAACGGTATATCTTTGTTCGGAGAAATTTACGAGGGGTAAAAATGGAAGAAAAACAAAAGAATCTAATTGATAAAGATAAATTATCGCCGATGATGAGACATTATCTTTCAATGAAAGAAAAATACGAAGGGTGTATTTTATTTTATCGTTTAGGCGATTTTTACGAGATGTTTTTCGAAGATGCGGAAAAAGTTTCAAGATTACTTGACTTAACTCTTACGGGAAAAGCCTGCGGACTTGACGAAAGAGCTCCTATGTGCGGTGTTCCGTTTCATAGTGCAGACCAATATATTTCTCGTTTGGTTACTTTAGGGGAAAGGGTTGCCATTTGCGAACAATTATCCGAAGTTGCAAACGATAAAGGGATAGTTGACAGGGAGGTTGTAAGAATAGTTACAGCCGGCACGCTCACCGAAGATAATCAAATTGACGAAAAAGTAAATAATTTCGTCGCTAGCGTTTACTATGACGAAAAGGGTTGCGCTATCGCTTGGGCAGATATTACCACCGGTGTATTTTTTACGCAACAATTTAAAGAAAACAGTTTATCTTCTCTTTGCGATGCGTTAGTTAGAATTTCTCCTTCGGAAATTATTTCGTTCGGAAACAATATAAAAGAGTTTAACGATATGTCAATCGTGAAACAAAGAATAATTCCAAACTTTATTGCTTGTAACGAAAGATATTTCAATTATTCTTCTGCTGAAAAAGAAATTTTGCGTCATTTTAACACGATTTCACTTTCGGGATTATCGTTAGACGATAAAAAGCTCTGCGTTTGTGCGTGCGGAGCGTTGTTGGCGTATTTAAACGAAACGCAAAAGCATGCGTTGAGCAATATTAATAAACTTAGCATTTATAAAAATTCCGATTATTTATCGATGAATTCTACAACCCTAAACAATCTTGAAATCGTTAAAACAAGTAAGGGTGGTGATAAATATGGAACTTTATTATGGCTTATGGATAAAACCTGTACCGCAATGGGTTCGAGGAAATTACGCGAATGGTTAATTTCTCCTTTAACCGATATTAATAAAATAAATTTGCGTTTAAATGCGGTAGAAGAGCTATTTAATAATAATTTAGCGAGAGAAAGCCTTTCGGGATTGCTTAAAAACATTCGTGACATCGAAAGGATTTCCGGTAAAATATCCAACGGTAATTTAAATCCGAAAGATTGCGTTTTATTGTCAACTTCATTAGAGGTTTTACCGTCACTTAAAATGGTTATGACAACTTTAAACAGTCAACTTATTTTAGGTGTCGATAAACGAATTGATTCTTTTGACGATATTACGCCTATAATAAAAAGCGCCATAACGGATAAAGATACTCCTACCGTATTAAAAAACGGCGGATTTATTAACGACGGTTTTGACGAAGAACTTGACAGACTTCGTTCCATTATGAAAAACGCCACTTCTTTAGTGGAAAAAATGGAAAACGAAGAAAAAGAAAAAACAGGAATAAAAACGTTAAAAATTCGTTACAATAAAGTTTTTGGTTATTACATCGAGGTTAGCAATTCTTTTAAAAATTTAGTTCCGTATAGTTACGTTAGAAAACAAACGTTAGTAAACGGAGAACGGTACATTACCGAAGAATTAAAAAAGCTTGAAGAGGATATTTTAGGTAGTAGCGATAAGGCAATAGAACTTGAAATTTCAATTTTCAACAAAATAAAAATGTTATTGTCTAACAGCATAGAAAGAATTCAAGACACGGCAAATGCTATAGCGGTTTTAGACGTTTTGGTAAATTTTGCAACCGTAGCAAAAACAAATAAGTATTCGAAACCTGAAATATTACCTTTTGGGGAGAGGCTTAACTTAGTTGCTTCTCGTCATCCCGTTGTGGAAAAGATAAGTAGAAACACGTTTATTCCTAACGACGTTTTAATGGATAATGATGAAAACAGAACGTTAATAATAACGGGACCTAATATGGCGGGTAAAAGTACGTATATGCGTCAAATAGCGTTAATAAACGTTTTAGCACAAGTTGGCAGTTTTGTTCCGTGCCGAGAAGCAGAAATCCCGATTGTTGATAAAATTTTTACAAGAGTGGGCGCAGGAGATAACTTAATATCCGACCAAAGTACTTTTATGGTTGAAATGAATGAAGTTGCTGAAATAATTATGAACGCAACGCCGAATAGTCTTCTAATCTTAGACGAGGTGGGGAGAGGAACTAGTACTTACGACGGGCTTAGTATTGCATGGGCAGTCGTTGAATATTTAACAAACAATCTAAAATCAAAATTATTGTTTTCAACTCATTATCATGAATTAAGCGAACTGGAAAACATTTTAGAAGGAGTTAAAAATTATAAAGTTACGATAAAAGAGTTTGGTGGACAAATTGTATTTCTAAGAAAAGTTACCAGAGGTAGCGCAAACAAAAGTTTCGGTATCGAAGTTGCTTCTTTGGCGGGTATTCCTAAAAACGTAACTCAACGAGCAAAACAAATTCTTTCAAAGTTAACCCAAAACGACGTAGTTGCCGAAAAAATGACGACAACGGAAAGAGAAGAAGAAAATTTTGGTTATACAAACGAAAAATTAATAAAAGCAATAAAAACAATTGACGTTAATAATTTAACGCCCTTAGAGGCAATGAAGTTCATTTGTGATTTAAAGGAGTTAATAGATGGGCAAGGTTAATATATTAGATAAAAGCGTTTTTAATAGAATTTCCGCGGGTGAAGTCGTTGAAAAACCTGCTTCGGTTGTAAAAGAATTGGTGGAAAACGCAATTGATGCCAATGCAACCGAAATATCTATAAATATAAAAGAGGGTGGAGTAGACTTAATTGAAATTACCGATAACGGAACAGGCATAGAATTTGACGATTTAACTAAAGTCTTTTTACCACATGCCACGAGCAAGGTGGAAAAAGTTGAAGACCTGGACAGCATCTTAACTTTGGGATTTAGAGGAGAGGCTTTGGCAAGTATAAGCGCAGTTTCAAAAGTTACTTTAATATCCGGAACAAAAGATAAAGAAGTCGGAGGAATGATATACTGTTACGGCGGAGAAATGTCTAAGCCTGAATATTGTCCCAAGAGACAAGGAACGATTATCAGGGTTGAAGAATTGTTTTACAATACACCCGCTAGAGCAAAATTTTTAAAAACACCGAGAAGCGAAGAAGCGGATATTTCCAATATTGTCGGCAGATTAATGCTTTCTAAGCCCAATATTGCATTTACGTATTCTATAGACGATAGAATAATATATCAAACTTACGGAGACGATTTAGAAGCCGTAATGATAAACGTTTACGGTTATGAAGTAATAAATAATTGTTTTTATATAAAAACCGAAAAAAACGGAATATCTATTGAAGGGTATGTGGGAAAGCATAATTATTTAAAATCAAACAGAACCTATCAAACGCTTTTGGTTAACGGACGTTACGTAATTAATTCCACAATTAATTCTGCCATAACAAATGCTTATTCGTCTTATTTAATGAAAAGACAATATCCGTTTTACGTTTTAAACATTAATATGCCGTCGGAATTTGTTGACGTTAACGTTCATCCAAATAAAGCAGACGTTAGATTTCAAAACAATCAAGTCGTATATTCTACGGTATATCACGTAATTTCTAGCGTGTTAGACGGTACTAGTCAAGCTTTGGACATCGTAAAAATAGATTCACATAGAGATGAGGAACAATTAAAAGCAGTTAGAACGATAATTGATGAAAACAAGTATTTGGTAAATGCCGATTTAACGTTGGAAAAACAATTAAGGCCGTACAAAGAGCCTAAGAAAAAAACCGTTGATAAACCTATAACGCCTTCTTTCGTTTTTGATAAACCAACTGAAATAGAAGAAAAACAAGACGATATTTTTGCTGAAAATAAAGCGTATATAAAACGTCTTGAAAAAGAAACTGCCGAACAAATGAAAATTGAAATAGAGGATCCTTTAATTTATATAGGGCAAGTTTTTAATTCTTTTTTAATTTATCAGAAGAAAGACGACATGTACATAATAGACCAACATGCTGCCCACGAAAGGTTACTATATGACAAAATGATGCAATATAGCGCAATGAATATTATATCACAACCGCTTTTAGTGCCTTTTACGTTAAATGCAAATCCTTTAGAGCAAAAAACACTTGATTTTATATTGCCTTATATGCACAATATTGGCGTGGCTTTAGAAAGAACCAAAAAAAATACATATGAGATTACTATGGTTCCTATAGAGTTAGTTAATATGAACTTTAAAAAATTCGTAGACGATTTAACCAATGAAGGAAATTTAGAAAAGTGTGATTCTCATTCAATGATAATGGAAAGAATAATGCAAAAAGCATGTAAAAATGCCATTAAAGCAGGAGAAAAACTTTCTAGAACCGATATAGACACTTTAACAAAAAAGCTCAACGAAAATTTTGGTCTAAAATGCCCACACGGTAGACCGATTGCAGTAAAAATCAAGAAAACGGATATTTACAAATGGTTCAAGAGAATCGTATAATAGTTATTTGCGGACCTACCGCTTCGGGTAAAAGCGAACTTGCAATAAAAACGGCAGAATTATTAAATAGCGAAATTATTTCGGCAGATTCGCTTGCCGTATATAAAAAACTCGATATAGGCACCGCAAAACCAAACAAACAAGACAGAGAGCGTGTTCCGCACCATTTAATTGACTGTGTTAACGAAAAAGATAATTTTTCCGTAGACGAATATGAAGAACAAGCTCTTAAAATTATAAATGAGTTGCATAATCAAGGAAAAATTCCGGTAATATGCGGTGGAACGGGGTTTTATATAAACTCGATTATTTATAAATTGTCGTACGGTAACGTTGGGGCAGACGAGAAAGTAAGGGCTAAATACGAAAATCTACTGCAAGAAAAAGGCAAAAATTATCTTTTTTCTTTATTAAAAGAAGTAGACGAAGAAAGTTCTCGTAAAATTTCGGTAAACGACGTAAAAAGAGTTATACGAGCTTTGGAAATTTACGAGCTTACGGGCAAAAAAAAGTCTGAAATTTTAGATTTAAAAACACCGAGATTTCCTTATATTGCATTTATTCCGAATTGGAATAGAGAAAAGCTTTATGCCAGAATAAATTTTAGAGTTGACGAAATGTTGAAAAACGGTTTAATAGAAGAAGTAAAATCTCTTATAAATGACGGAATAACTCTTGAAAATCAATGTATGCAAGGAATAGGGTACAAGGAAACGTATAGCGCTATAATCGACAACGATTTTTCTTTATTGGCAGAAACTATAAAACAAAACACAAGAAGATACGCAAAAAGGCAAATTACTTTTTTTAAAAAATACGAAAATTTAACTTATTTAAAAGAAAACGATTTTAATCAATTAAAAGAAGAAGTTTTAACATGGATAAAATAATTAATTTATGTGAAGAAAAACTAAAACCATATTTTCAAGAATTGGAGAATACGGCATTATTCAACCAAAATAAAGTTTTAAAAGCATTTATGGACAATAAGGTCGCATTACGCCATTTTAACGGAACAAACGGATACGGATATGACGACTGCGGAAGAGATACGCTTGCTAAAATCTATTCGCAAGTATTTGATACCGAAAAAACCATTGTTTCTCCTAATATCGTATCGGGAACACATGCATTGACGTTAGGCTTGTTCGGAATATTACGTCCGGGCGACTTGGCTTTATCGATAACGGGTAAACCGTATGACACGTTGGAGGATACGATTTTTGGTTCAAACATTGGCTCTTTAAAAGATTTTTGTATAAATTTTGAATGTGTGGAACTAGAAAAAGATAACGTAAACTTCTTAAAAATTAAAGATTTTATATGCAAAAATACCGTTAAAATGATTTATATTCAACGGTCTAGAGGGTATGAATGGAGAAACGCTCTATCGATTTTAGAAATTAAAAAAGCAATTGATTTTGTAAGAGAACTTGGATTTACAGGTTGCATTTTTGTGGATAACTGCTATGGTGAATTCGTTGAAAAACTTGAACCTACGTCAGTCGGAGCAGACGTTATTGCCGGTTCGCTTATAAAAAATCCCGGTGGCGGATTAGCTGTTACGGGAGGATATTTATCGGGTAAAGAAAAATACATTACACAAATAGAAAATAGATTAACTTCTCCGTCCATAGGAGGTGAAGTCGGTTCTTATGCCTACGGATACCAATATTTATATCAAGGGTTCTTTATGGCACCGCACACCGTAATGCAAGCGTTAAAAGGTAATTTGTTATTCGGTGCGGTCTTAAATGAAAAAGGCTATGAAACGTCACCTAAAGCATATACGTTGCCTTATGATATAACTAGGTCTGTAAAACTTTCAACGAAAGAGAAACTAGTAGATTTTATTCAGTCCATTCAATCATTTTCTCCAGTTGATAGCTACGTAACGCTATATCCTTGGGATATGCCGGGATATAATCATCAAGTAATTATGGCGGCAGGTTGCTTCGTTCAAGGTTCATCTTTAGAGTTATCTGCAGACGCACCAATAAAAGAGCCCTATATAGCTTATATACAGGGCGGATTAACTTATGAACACTGTAAAATAGTGTTAAATGAAATTTTAAAAAAAATATAATTACATTTTTCTATATAAACCACAAACTTTACCTAAAATCGTTACTTCGTCAAGTACTATATCGGTAAACTGCGGGTTTTCCGGATGAAGAACATATTTATTGTTTTTTATAAAAAATCTCTTTACCGTTGCTTCATCATCGAAAAAAGCTACTACAACGTCTCCGTTTATAGCCGTCGGTTGTTTTTTTACTATGATTTTATCGCCGTCTAAAATCCCGGCATTAATCATACTATTACCTTTAACTTTTAATAAAAAAAGTTCGCTATCGGACGGAAATTCATCGGGAATAGGGTAATACCCCTCTAAATTTTCGATTGCAGTAATAGGAACGCCTGCCGTAACGGTTCCTACTAACGGAATACACCTATACGACGTCATTTTTTTATTGCTCGATATCGTTAACGACCTATTTTTGTCAGTCGATTTTTTAAGTATTCCGATTCTTTCCATTTTGTCAAGATAATATTGAGCAGTGGAAGTAGATTTAAACTTCATTTCAGCACAAATTTCTCTTACAGAAGGAGGATAACCGTTTTCAGACGTAAAGGTTGTAATATAATTTCTAATTTGATCGATTTTTTCGTTTGGATTTTTCATAAAAACACACCTCGTTTGTATTATTATATCATATTACCTATAAAAAAGCAAACAAATGTTCTAAAAAATTTGGAGGAAATTTTAAATGGATAAAAAAATAAAAAAATGTGCTTTATACGACAGAGATTGTATTGATTGCGGTGAGTGTTTATTTTGTGATTTTGACCCTTTGAAACTTTGTAATAATTGTGGGAAATGTATAAATTACGAATACGAAGACGATGCAGTCATAAAAATTGACGGAATACAAATTGATAAAAATAACAAATAATAGCATAAAATAATAAATAATACGAAAAATAACGTTATGTTAACAAAGACGTTGTTTTTCGTGTTTTTTTTTATAATTTTTTTTCCTATAACGTTAAAAGTTGATTTTTTATATTTTTCTACAGATTCGTTAAATGATAAAAAAATATATTTTTCCTTTTTTTTGTATGGATTTTTAAAGGTTTTATCGGGATATTCCACATTTGAAAAAAAATGTATTGCAATTCACGTAAATAATAAAAGAGCAATACTTATTTATTCTTCTGATTTATTAGATACGGGGACTAAATACAAGAAACTAAAAAATTTTGAGATATATGAGATTAAAAGCATGATAGAAATAGGCAACAATGCCTCAGATGAAGAATTATGTGCACTTATTTTATTAAAAAATATTGTTTTACAATTAGAAGTTTTTTATAAAAATAAAAAAGATTTTTCTAATCTTAAGAATGATTTTATAATAAACGAGCAAACTGAAGGTGTTAATATTTTTCTGTCAACAAAAGTTGTTTTTAATTGTTTTGTATTGTTGACGGCTTTAATTAAAAAAATTTTGGAGAATTTTTATGCAAAAAAACAAACAAATTGATGACGTTACTCAAAAAGCAATAAAAAGTTTAAACGAAATAGCAACAGAAAATAACGTTATAGGAACACCGATTACCGTTGGTGACGTTACGGTAATACCGTTAACTAAAATATCGTTAGGATTTATGTCGGGTGGAGGCGAGTATGGTAACGTTAAGGTTGTAAAAGCTAATAAGAAATTTCCTTGTTCTGCTGGAAGCGGTGCTATTGTTTCACTAAAACCAACGGGGTTTTTAGTTATAAATAACGGAATAACAAAAATTATAAAGGCAGATGCAGATGTTTATGATAAAATTTTTTCAAAAGCAGAAGAAGTATTTACTACTAAAAATTAATATATTATGCCTAATTTTTATACTTTTTATTAGTGGTATAAATTTTAATCGACATAGTGTTTTGGCATATACGGTTTCAAAGGCAGAAGTGGTTATGGAAGTTGAAAGCGGAAGAGTTCTTTTTTCTCATAATAAAAACGAAAGACTTCCTATGGCTAGCACAACTAAGATTATTACCGCAATTACGGCAATTGAAAATGCCGAATTAACTGAAGACGTGTTAATAAATGGAAAAACTTGTAACGTCGAAGGTTCAAGTCTATATCTTAAAGCCGGAGAAATATATTCCTTAGAAGATTTAATTTTCGGATTAATGTTACGTTCGGGAAACGACTGCGCCGAATCAATCGCGTTACACGTAGGAAAAACCAGAGAAAATTTTTTAAAAATGATGAATGATACATGTAAATTTATCGGTTGTACTGACACAAATCTAACAAATCCTCACGGGCTTCCCGACGATAATCATTATACTTCTGCTTTAGATTTAGCAAAAATATCTTCTTACGCAATGAAAAATGAGATTTTTAGAAAAATCGTTTCAACCAAAAAAGTGGAAATAATTGAAAAAAGCAAGGGAGAGAAGCGAATTCTTATAAATAAAAATAAACTTCTATTAAATTTCGACGGAGCAAACGGAATAAAAACGGGTTATACTAAAAAGGCGGGTAGATGTTTAGTGTCATCTGCAAAAAGAGGAGGAATGCAACTCGTTTGCGTAGTAATAAACAGTCCGCAAATGTTTGAAAGAAGTAGCGAATTACTAAATAATTCTTTTTCTAAATATGAATATAATTGTGTATACGATAACGAACAACTTGAAAAAGAATGCGTTATATCTGACTTTTCAATTGTTTCGTCAAAAAATAAATTTTATTACCCTTTAAGAAAAACCGAACGACCTAAAATAGAATACGAAATGTTTTCTTTTAAGGATTTTCCTATCAAAAAAGGCGAAGAAATATGTAAAATTGATATTTTTAATCAAAATGAGTTGCTTTTTTCTGAAAAAATATATACTATAAATGGTATAAATGATAAAAATATTCTTGAATGTATTCAAGAAAAAATTATAAACTATTTTTCGGAGAAGTATGAGAATAAATAAATTTCTTTCAACGTGTGGAATCGCAAGCAGACGCGCTTGCGACGAAATAATCGCAGAAGGCAGAGTAAAAGTAAACGGTAAAGTGGTTATGGCGGGATATGACGTAGACGAAAATAAAGATTCCGTTATGTTAGACGGTAAAAAACTTACTTTAAAACAAAATTTTGACTATTATATTATGAATAAACCAAAAGGTTACGTTACCACAGTAAAAGACGATAAAGGCAGAAAAACAGTATTGGATTTATTGCCTAAAAATATCGGGAGAATTTATCCTGTGGGAAGATTGGATTACGATACGGAAGGTTTACTTATTTTAACAAACGACGGCGAATTAACGAATAGATTAACACACCCCAGAAATGAAGTTACAAAAACTTATTTAGTAAAAACCGAACAACCTATAACGGAAAATAAAGTTAGTCTTTTAAAAAAGGGCGTTGTAATAGACGGCGTAAAGACTAAAAAATGTAATATAAGAATTGTTGAAACCAACAAATCTTTTACAAAATTACATATAACCATAAGCGAGGGAAGAAATAGGCAAGTACGTAAAATGTTCGAATCGGTTGGCGCTAGCGTTGACTTTTTAAAAAGAATAAAAATCGGTGAACTAACATTGCAAGGACTAAATAGAGGCGAATACAGAAAATTAAACGCCCAAGAAATAGATTATTTAAAAAATCTTTAATATTAAGAAGACGAATTTTTACTCGTCTTCTTTTAAATTTTCTATATATAGTAAATCGTTTTCGGTTTGTCGCTTTGTTTTATTTTTCTTTTTAAAAATGTTGATTTTATCAAAAAATGCTTGTCTTTTAAGACTTTTTTTAAGTTTTTTCTCTTTTTTTAATTTAGCTTTTCGTTCCTTTTTGTCTAACATTTTTTCTTGTTTCAGTTTCTCAGCTTTAAGCATTAGTTTTCTTTGAGTTACAGTCGGTTCTGCAGTTTCAAAATCTTTTCCGACAACTTTTAAAACTTTATTGACCGGCGTAATAATCGTATTAACGTCTGCTTTTATTCCTTCTAAAATGTAATTGCACCTTATACAAACGACTTTAATTAATAGCTCAAAAACAATTTGAAGGATAAATGCCACCGTAATAAGTGCCGTTATCACGATTGAAATAGGGGATACGTTTGAATAAAGCGAAGATACAGCCG